>NZ_DASYZI010000463.1:0-16348 GCF_035946395.1 Actinocrinis sp. | reverse complement strand
CCCGGCCAGGTCGGCCGCCTGGCCGAACCGGTCACTGAGCCCGACCGCGACCCGGTCTCGGCCCAGGCCCGGGGTCAGCGCCGCGAGCCGACCGCGCAACATGGCCGCTACACCGACCGACGCGCCGGTTTCTGACGGCGGCGTCGCGGCGTCCGCCTTCGCGTTGAACGCGTCCGCAGTGAGCACCACCGCGTGCGCGGCGTCGTGCCACGGATCCGTGTCCTTTGTTCCTGCGGCAGCGCCGGCGGATCCGGACTCGAATACCGCGATCGGCAACGGGGACTCGGCCGACGCCGGTTCCAGCAGTACGCGCGCCAGCCGCCCGACTCGCACGTTGCCCGCCGTCGCCACTGCGATCGCACGCAGCCCCGCCTCCGGGGCGAGCCCCGCCACCGTCAGCCGCGCACCGATCTCCGCCGTCGGCCCCGCCTCCGCGGCGAGCGTCACGAGCTCACGTCCCACCCGACGCAGCGACCGCTGTCCCTCCGTCAGCCGCGCACGCTCCGCGCCGACCAGCCGCGCCGCGCCGCGCGCGGCCTCCCGCCGCTGGCGCGCCCAAACGCGGAAGTCGCCCTCGAACACCGCGTACCAGTCCGTGATCGCGGAACCCGGCCGTCCGGTCACCGTGTACACCGCGTAGCAGCGGCCCCGGTGCTCGACCAGCCGCTCGGGCTGCCCCGCCGTGCGCAGCGCTTCCCGGGCGATCGCCGCCCGAGCCGCCGCGCTCGGCTGCTCGCCGTACGCCGCGACCAGCTCGCCGGTCGCCGCCACCAGACAGCAGGCCATCCCGGTCTCCTGGCCGATCAGCCGCACGATCCCGTCTTGCTGCGCCCCGGCGGCCACCAGCCGGCGGTGCCGGGCCAGCAGTTCGCCCGCGTCCCCGGCGCGCTCCGCCGAGATCCGCCGGTTGATCCACTCGGCCAGGTCGGCGAAGGCCAGATTCGCCGGCACGTGCAGCAGCGGCAGGCTGTGCCGCGCGCACGAGTCGAGCAGTTCGCCCGGCAGCGCGGCGTCGGTGGTGTCGCCGGCGGCCAGGCCCGCGCAGCCGGCCCTGGCCACCGCGCCGACGAACACCTCGCAGTGCTCGGCGGCCGATTTGCGCTGGTCGCCGAGCCAGACCAGCCCAGACACCACCAGCTCGCCGCCGCGCAGGTACTTGCCCGGATCCGGCAGGTCGGTCACCGTCACCGAGCCGAGCTCCCGATCCAGGCCGGGCGTGCCGGTCACCGCGGTCAAACCGAGCGGTGCCGCCTCGACCAGATCGCGTAGGCGCATCCGAGCCGTCCCTTACCTGCGCGGGCTGTCTGTCAGGAAGATTTCGTCACATGAGCATGTCGTGGCTATTTCAAGAACAGTAGTCCCCCCGCGTTCTCGTAGGAACCTCCAAGGCCGGCGCGGCCCGGATGGCGCGGGCTTCGTGCCATCGGCCCATGGAAGCCGAGATCAGCCGGGGATTGACTGGTCGCAAGCGGTGACCGGCGCACGACGGGGACGAAACGAGAACGGAGCGGCCGATGGACGTGCTCACGACGGGAAACGTCGCGGTGGGCCGTTCGGGTCTCGCTCGCCTCAACGCCATGACGCCGGCCGAGGCCGCAGCCGAACTCGCCGCGTGCTGCGCGTCGCGCCGCTGGGTCGCGGCCGTCGTGCAGGCCCGGCCCTTCGCGAGCGTCGACGGCCTGCACCGCGCCGCCGCCGCGCAACTCGCCGCCCTCGACTGGCCCGACATCCGTGAAGCCCTCGCCGCGCACCCGCGGATCGGCGAGCGCACTTCCGGCGCCGGACGCGGACGTGAGGCGGCCTGGTCGCACGCCGAGCAGTCCGGAGCACGGAACGCCGACGCGCTCATCGCAGCCGAACTGGCCGTCGCGAACGCGGCGTACGAGGCCAAGTTCGGCTACGTGTTCCTGATCCGCGCGGCCGGACGCACCGCGACGCAGATGCTCGCCGCCGCGCTCGACCGCCTCGACCATGACGAATCGACCGAACAGGCGGTGGTGCGCGACGAACTGTCGCAGATCGTGCGGCTGCGTCTGGACAAGCTGATTCTCGGCCTCGCGGAGGGGACCCGGTCGCCATGAGCCTGTCGACGCACGTTCTCGACTCTGCCCTGGGGCGGCCGGCCGCCGGGATGCCCGTGCGGCTCGACGCGGCCATGGCCGACGGCTGGACGCCCCTGGTCGCCACGCACACGGACCAGGACGGCCGTGCCCGCGAGGCGTTCGCCGCCGTGCTCCGCGACGGCGTGTCGGCCGGCGGCACGTACCGGCTCGTCTTCGACACCGCCGACTACTTCGCCGGCCGCGGCGTGAAGGAGTACTTCTACCCCGAAGTCGTGGTCTGCTTCGCCATCACCGAATCCGGCACGCACTATCACGTGCCGCTGCTGCTCAGCCCGTTCGGCTACTCGACCTATCGGGGCAGCTGACGTGACGGCTGACATGACAGAGCCAACGGAAGTCGTTCTCGGCCCGACCAGGTACGGGAAGGCCGAGGTACGGCTCGTGCACGTGGCCCGCAGCGGCGCCGAGCACACCATCAGGGACCTCAATGTCTCGGTCGCGCTCTGCGGCGATCAGGCCGACACCCATCTGTCCGGCGACAACACCAAGGTCCTGACGACCGACGCGCAGAAGAACGCCGTTTACGCACTGGCCAAGCGGCACGGAGTCGATGCGATCGAGGACTTCGCGCAGCTGCTCGCACGGCACTTCCTGACCACGTGCCCTTACATTTCGCACGCGCGCGTCGCCGTCGACGAATACGCGTGGGACCGCATTCCTGGAGCGCAGAGCCGCCACTCGTTCGTGCGTTCCGGCCGTGAGGTCAGGACAGCGCTCGTACACGCCGACGCGGCGGGCGACTCGTCGGTCGTCAGCGGGCTGAAAGACCTCGTCGTGCTCAACAGCACCGGCTCAGAGTTCCACGGCTTCTTCCACGACGAATTCACCACTCTCGCCGAAACCGGCGATCGCATCCTGGCGACGGCGGTCGACGCGCGCTGGCGGCACCTCGCCGGCGCTGGGGAGCGGGACTGGGACAAGTCCTACGCGCAGGCTCGCGCGTCGCTGCTCACCGCTTTCGCCGACACCCACAGCCTTTCGCTCCAGCAGACGCTCTACGCGATGGCGCGGCGGCTCGTCGGCCGGGACGAGCAGATCGCAGAGGTCAGACTCGCGCTGCCCAACCGGCATCACTTCGCCGTGGACCTCGCGCCGTTCGGCCTGACCAACGAGAACGAGGTCTTCTACGCCGCCGACCGCCCCTACGGCCTGATCGAGGGCACCGTGGCCCGCGCCGGCGCGCCACCCGATCCCGCCGCTTGGGATTGACACCGCTTGAAAACACCGCTGGGACTGAGCGAAGTGCGAGAACCGCCGGCACGGAAACGAGGAGCACCGCATCCGATGGACTTCTTCGCCCCCGCGAGCTGGGCCGAGGCGCTGGAGACGAAGGCCGCCCGGCCCGACGCCGTGCCGATCAGCGGCGGAACCGACGTCATGGTCGAACTGAACTTCGACCTGCGCCATCCCAGCGCCCTGATGGACCTGGGACGCATCAGCGAACTGCGCGAGTGGGACGTGGTCGGCGGCACGGTGCACCTCGGCGCCGCGGTGCCCTACGCGCGGATCATCTCTGACCTGGCCGATCGGCTGCCCGCGCTGGCGATGGCGGCACGCACGGTCGGTTCCCCGCAGATCCGCAACCGGGCCACGGTCGGCGGCAATCTGGGCACCGCGTCCCCGGCCGGCGACGCCCATCCCGCGCTGCTCGCGACCGGGGCCGTGGTCGAGGCCGAGTCGTTCCGCGGTGTGCGGCACATCCCGATCGGCGGCTTCTTCACCGGGCCCAAGCGCTCCGTGCTGGCTCCGGACGAGCTGATCCGCGCGGTCCTGATCCCCACCGCGGCCGGACCGCAGCAGTTCTCGAAGGTCGGCTCGCGCGGCGCGATGGTCATCGCGGTCTGCTCGTTCGCCCTGGCGCTGGACCTGGACCGGCACACCGTCGGCACCGGCATCGGCTCGGCCGGCCCGACCCCGCTGGCCGCGCGGGCCGCCGAGCGCTTCCTGGCCGGCGCGCTCGACTGGACGAACCTGACCGTGCCGGTCCCCGCCGCCCGGCGTTTCGGCGAACTCGTCGCCGACGCCGCGAGCCCGATCGACGACGTACGCGGCACCGCCGAGTACCGCCGCCACGCGCTCGCGGTGCTGGCCACTCGCGCGCTGCGCTGGATCAGCAGCACCGGCCCCGCCGCGAGCCGGAACAGGAAGCCGGTCCCGGTATGAGCCGACGGCAGACTCTCGCGCTCACTCTCACGGTCAACGGCCGCGTGCGCACCGCGCCGGCCGTGCCGACCACGGCCAGCCTGCTGACCGCGCTGCGCGAGCACTTCGCCCTGCCTGGCTCGAAGAACGCCTGCGAGCAGGGCGAGTGCGGGTCCTGCACGGTCTACCTCGACGGCGAGCCGGTGTGCTCCTGCCTGGTGGCCGCCGGGCAGGCGGAGGGCCGCGAGGTGCGCACCGTCGAGGGTCTGGCGGACGAAGGAGCGCCCGACGCGGTCCAGCGCGCGTTCGTCGAGTGCGGCGCGGTGCAGTGCGGCTTCTGCACGCCGGGCCTGGTCGTCGCCGTCCACGACCTCGTCCATCGAACCCTGATCAAGCAGGACCCCGGCGGCGTGCCGGCGGCGTCGCAGGAGGCGGTGATCCGCGAGGCGCTGGCCGGAAACCTGTGCCGCTGTACCGGATACGAGAAGATCATCGAGGCCGTGCGGCACGCCACCGCCGAGCTTCGCGCCGAGCAGGACGAGCGGGCACAGAGCGAGCAGGCACAGCGCGAGCAGCGGGAGCGGGTGGCGTCGTGACCACGGATCCACGCGTCCAGGCCGTATCAGCACCCGGCATGTCGGGTGCCGGTGACGACGCCTCGTCGCCGACGTTGATCATCGAGGGCTGCGCCATCGCGACCGTCGACGCGGACGGCACCGAATACGCGTCCGGATACGTCGTCGTCAACTGCGGTGTGATCACCGCGATCGGCCCGGGAAGCGCGCCGCGGCCGGTGAGCGCCGGTCCCGCCGCGCCCGCGCCGCGCATCGTCGACGGCTCCGGCTGCCTGCTCACCCCCGGACTGGTCAACACGCATCACCACCTCTACCAGTGGATCTTCCGCGGGCTGGCCCAGGACGCGACCCTGTTCGGCTGGCTGACCGAGCTCTACCCCCGCTGGGCACGCATCGACGAAGAGGCCGTATACACCGCCGCGCAGGCGGGGCTCGGCTGGCTCGCCCTCACCGGCTGCACCACCAGTTCCGACCATCACTACCTGTTCCCGCGCGGCAGCGGCGACCTGCTCGGCGCGACCATCGAGGCCGCGCGGCGGATCGGCCTGCGCTTCGACCCGACCCGCGGCAGCATGGACCGCGGCGCGTCCGCGGGCGGCCTGCCTCCGGACGGCGTCGTGGAGGACATCGACGCCGCGCTGGCCGCGAGCCAGGAGGCGATCGGCCGCCACCACGACCCGCGGCCCGGCTCGCTCACCCGGATCGGCCTCGCGCCGTGCTCGCCGTTCTCCGTCAGCAGTGAACTGATGGTCCGCACCGCCGAACTCGCCCGCGCCGGCGGCGTGCGGCTGCACACGCACCTGGCCGAGACCGCCGACGAAGAAGAGTTCTGTCTGGCCGAGCACGGCTGCACGCCCGCCGAGTACGCCGAATCGCTCGGCTGGCTCGGCCCCGACGTGTGGCTCGCGCACTGCGTGCACCTGAACGACAACGCGGTCAAGCGCCTCGCCGCCACCGGTACCGGCACCGCGCACTGCCCGAGTTCCAACGCCCGCCTCGGTTCCGGCCTCGCCCCCGTCAAGAGCCTGATCGACTCGGGAGCGCCGGTGGGCCTCGGCGTGGACGGCGCGGCGTCGCAGGAGGCTGGCATGCTCGTCGAGGAACTGCGCTCCGCGCTCTACCTCTCCCGGCTGCGCGCCGGAACCGCCGAGCCAGACCAGGCCCTCGACGCGCGCGGGGCGCTGCGCATCGGCACGATCGGCGGCGCGCGGCTGCTCGGCCGCGCCGACGAGATCGGCTCCCTGGAACCCGGCAAATACGCCGACCTCGCGCTCTGGCGGCTCGACGGCCTCGGCCACGCCGACATCGCCGATCCCGTCGCAGCGCTCGTACTCGGCCCGCCGGCTCCGCTGAAGCTGCTCGCCGTGCACGGGCGCACCGTCGTCGAGGACGGGGAACTGCGCACCGCCGACGCGGCGCGGCTGGCCCGCGAAGCCCGCGCGGCGAGCCGGCGCATGATGGACGGGAGCCGGCCGTGAACGGTGACGGCAGGCCCGGCGGCGTCGGTGACAGCCCGTTGCGACCCGACGGCATTGCCAAGGTGCTCGGCGTCTTCGCGTACGCCTCCGACCTCACCGCCGACGCGATGCTGTACGGCGCGACCCTGCGCAGCCCGCATCCCAGGGCCCTGATCACTCGGATCGACACCGCGCCCGCGCTCGCGCTGCCCGGCGTGCGCGCCGTGCTGACCCACGAAGACGTACCAGGCCGCAAGCACTACGGCCTGATCAAGCAGGACTGTCCGGTCCTGGCCGTCGGCGAGGTGCGCTATCAGGGCGAACCGGTCGCGATCGTGGCCGCCGACGACGCGCAGGCCGCGCGGCTCGCGGTCAAGGCGATCATCGTCGAGTACGAAGTCCTCGATCCGGTCACCGACGTGCGGCGCGCGCTGTTCGATCCGGCCGGTCCCCGGGTGCACCCTGCTGGAAACCTCGTGCGCCACCAGCCGGTGCGCCGCGGTGATCCGCACGACCCGGCCGTGCGTGTACACGCCGACGTCGAGATCACCCGCGAATACCAGGTCGGGATGCAGGACCAGGCCTTCCTCGGCCCCGAGGCAGGGCTCGCATACCCCGCCCCGGACGGCGGCGTCGATCTGCACATCGCCACGCAGTGGCTGCACGCGGACCTCGAACAGATCGCGCCCTGCCTGGGCCTTCCCGAGGAGAAGGTCCGGCTGACCCTGGCCGGGGTCGGCGGCGCGTTCGGCGGCCGTGAGGACCTCTCGATGCAGATCCACGCGGCGATGCTCGCGCTGCGCACCGGCCGACCCGTGCGGATGGTGTACAACCGGCAGGAATCCTTCTTCGGGCACGTACACCGCCATCCGGCTGTCATGCGTTACACGCACGGCGCGCGGCGCGACGGGACGCTGGTGTACGTCATCGCCGAGATCCTGCTCGACGGGGGCGCGTACGCGTCCACGACCGAGGCCGTGGTGGGCAACGCGGCGTCGCTCGGCATCGGGCCGTACGAGGTCGAACATCTCGCCGTCGACGCGTACGGCGCCTACACGAACAACCCGCCTTGCGGAGCGATGCGCGGCTTCGGCGCGGTACAGGCCTGCTTCGCATACGAATCGCAGATGGACGCGCTCGCCGAAGCGCTCGGCATGCACCCGCTGGAGGTGCGCGCCCGCAACGCGGTGAAACAGGGCTCGACGATCGCTACCGGGCAGGTGATCGACAGCCCGGCTCCGCTGGCCGAGATGTTCGAGGAACTGCGCGCGATGCCGGCGCCGCCCGAACGCGCCGCGGCCGATCTGCTGCCCGGCGGCTACGGCAACACCAGCCACGGCGAAGGCATCCGCCGCGGCGTCGGCTACGGGGTCGGCGTCAAGAACATCTGCTACTCGGAGGGTTTCGACGATTTCTCCACCGCGCGTGTGAGGCTGACGCTGGAGCACGGCGAACCGACCGCGCTCGTCCACACCGCGGCCGCCGAGGTCGGGCAGGGCCTGGTCACCCTTCAGGGTCAGATCGCGCGCACCGAACTCGGCGTCGAACGCGTGACGGTCGAGCGGGCCGATACCCGGGTCGGCTCATCAGGATCCTCATCAGCGTCGCGTCAGTCGTACATGACGGGCGGAGCGGTCAAGGCGGCGTGCGAGGCGGTGCGCGAACGCGTCTTCGAACTGGCGCGCGAGCGCGGTGTTCCGGTGCCCGACGGGGCGCGGCTGACCGATGGCAAGATCGTGTCAGCGTTCGGCGAACCTTTCGCCGCTCTGGCCCAGATCCTCGGCGAGCGCGCGATCGAGGAGACCCGTGAGTACCGGCACCGGCCCACCGGCGTGCTCGACCAGCTCACCGGCCAGGGCAGTTCGCACGTGCAGTTCGCGTTCGCGGTCCATCGCGCGGTGGTCGACGTGGACGTCGAACTCGGGCTGGTGCGCGTCGTGCAGCTCGACGTCGTGCAGGAGGTCGGCAAGATTCTCAACAGGCTGTCGCTCGAAGGCCAGATCCAGGGCGGCACCGCTCAGGGTCTCGGACTGGCGGTGCTGGAGGAGATCGTCATGGCCGACGGGAAGGTACGCAATCCGTCGTTCACCGACTACCTGATTCCCACGATCGTGGACATGCCGCCGATGGGTATGCGGATCCTGGAACACCCGGACCCCAACGCACCCTACGGCCTGCGTGGCGCAGGCGAGCCTCCGACGCTATCTTCGACGCCTGCCATCGTCGCGGCCGTGCGCGACGCCACCGGAATGGAATTGACCCGCGTGCCGATCCGCCCCGAGCACATCGCCTTGTTCCAGTCGCCAGACCCGGCGCCAGGGGAGGCGAGCGCGCATGCATGACCTGGCCGAAACCCTGCGCTGCTGGCAGGCGCGCGGCGAACCGTACGCCCTGGCCACGATCGTGGCGGCCACCGGCAGCTCGCCGCGCGGCGCCGGGCCGGCGCTCGCCGTCGACACGGGGGGCGCCGCAGCGGGCAGCGTGTCCGGGGGCTGCATCGACGCCGAGGTATACGAACTCTGTCAAGAGGTCCTGCGTACCGGGGAGTCGTTGCACCGCAGCTTCGACGCGGATCCCGCGGACTCCTTCGCGCCGTCCCTCTCCTGCGGCGGCACGATCGAGGTCGCGATCCGCCGGGTGGATCCGAGCGAGGAGGCCGCCGGCCTGCCCGAGGACGGCGGGCCCGACGAACGTCCCAGGATGCTGATCTTCGGGGCCGTCCAGTTCGCCGATGCCCTGGCGGCCATGGGCAGGCTCCTCGGCTACCGCGTCACGGTCTGCGACGCCCGGCCGGTTTTCGCCACCCCCGCACGGATCCCGGACGCCGACGAGGTGATCGTCGAGTGGCCGCACCGCTACCTCGCGTCGACCCGGGTGGACAGCAGCACGGCTGTCTGCGTCCTGACGCACGATCCGAAGTTCGACGTCCCGGTCCTGCTTGAGGCTCTGCGCTCGCCGGCCGGATACGTCGGCGCGCTCGGCTCGCGGCGCACGTGCGCCGACCGGGTGCAACGGCTGCGCGACGCAGGGCTCGGCGATGCCGAGCTGTCCCGGCTGCGCGCGCCCATCGGGCTCGACCTCGGCGGGACATCGCCGCAGCAGGTCGCGCTGTCGATCTGTGCGGAGATCGTCGCCTCGGCGCATGGCGGAACCGGCCGACCGCTGCGTGACACCGCGGGACCGATGCATCGCCGGTCCGCCACGCAGCAGGAGCCGCAGCGCGGATTCTCTGAGAGCTCTGAGAACACGGTGGCCGAGGGCATGTTGACCGAAAGCACGTCGACTGAGGGTACGCAGCGCCATCTCATGGCAGGCCCCTGATGCCACTGATGTTTCTCAACGGCGGCGCGATGCGTGGCGGTCCGTTGCACCACCTGCTGCGTGGCGCGGCGTTCGTGGCGACCGTGCGTACGGCGCCGAGGTATCGGTTCTACTCGGTGGGGGACAGGTTCCCCGCGCTCGCCGAGGTGGGCGATCGAGCCATCCAAGATCCAAAGATAACAGGCCCATCAACTGAAGGTGAGCCGCTGGAAGGTGTGCTGGTCGAAGGCCGGTCGGTCGAAAGTCGGTCGGTGGAGGGCCCGTCAGTGGGGGGCTCGTCAGTGGAGGGCCGGTCAGCGGGGAACCGGTCAGCAGTGAACCGGTCGGCGGAGGGTTGGTCGTTGGAAGGCCGGTCGATGGAAGGCGTGTCCGTGGTCGGGGAGTTGTACGACGTGCCGTGGGACGTGTTGCGTGAGTCGCTGCTCCCGGCCGAGCCGCCGGAGTTGGAACTCGGCGTCATCGAGCTCGAAGACGGTTCTGGGACGCTCTCGATGATCCGGCGCCGCGCGTACAGCGAGCCTTCGGGCTCGCCCTCGGTTCTGTATCGCGACATCTCGGAATACGCGGACTGGCGCAGCTACACGGCCTCGCTCGCTGCGACCGTCGTGCGTGGGGAGTGACCGTGTCCGCACGCGGCTTCGCACGCTACGACCTCGTACTTCGCTCACGGCGTGTCGTGCTGCCCGATGGCGAGCGTCCCGCGTCCGTGTGCGTGTCAGGCGGTTGCATCGCTGCGGTGCTGCCGTACGACGCACCGGCGAACTCGGCGCGCGAGCTCCATCTCGGCGATTCGGCCATCCTGCCAGGGCTCGTCGATACGCATGTGCATATCAACGAGCCCGGACGCACGCAGTGGGAGGGATTCGCCACCGCGACGCGCGCCGCCGCGCTCGGCGGTGTCACGACCCTGATCGACATGCCGCTCAACTGCGTCCCGCCGACCATCACGGCCGCCGCGCTGGCCGAGAAGCGCGCCGCGGCCAAGGGGAACATCTCGGTGGACGTCGGTTTCTGGGGCGGCGCCGTGCCGGGAAACGGCGCCGACCTCGCTGCGTTGCACGAAGCGGGCGCGTTCGGTTTCAAGTGCTTCCTCGCCGACTCGGGCGTGCCGGAGTTCCCGGCGCTCGACGTCTCGGGGCTCGAAGCGGCCGCACGCCGCACGGCCGAACTCGGGGCGATGTTGATCGTGCACGCCGAAGACCAGGACATCCTTGACCAGAGCGGCCGTAGGGCGGATGGGTTAGGCGCGGATGCAGGTGCCGCTGCGGATGCGGATGCGGATGCGACCGAGTACGGGTTCTTCCTCGCGTCGCGGCCGGACGTCGCCGAGTCCGCAGCCGTGGCGGACGTTCTCGCGGTCGCGCGGCGGACTGGCGCGCGTGTACACATCCTGCACCTGTCGTCGGCGGCGTCCCTTGCCTTGATCGAGGCCGCACGGGTCGAGGGGGTGCGGGTCACGGCGGAAACCTGCCCGCACTACCTGGTGTTCTCGGCGCAGGACGTTCCGGCGGGAGCGACCGAGTTCAAGTGCTGTCCGCCGATCCGCTCCTCGGCCAACCGCGAATTGCTGTGGGCGGCGCTCGAAACGAAACTGATCGACTTCGTGGTCTCCGACCACTCGCCGTGTACCGCCGACCTGAAGCTCCGCTCGACCGGCGACTTCGCTGCGGCCTGGGGCGGCATCGCGTCGGTGCAACTCGGCTTGCCCGCGGTATGGACCGAGGCGCGTGAGCGCGGCTGGACGCTCTCCCGCGTCGTGGACCTGATGGCCCGGCGTACAGCCGACTTCGTCGGCCTACCGCACAAGGGGCGTATCGCTGTGGGCTGCGATGCCGACTTGGTCGTGTTCGACGCGGACGCCACGTTCACCGTGGACGCATCCCGGCTGGCCCACCGCAACCCGGTCACGCCGTACCACGGCAGAACGCTGACAGGCGTGGTGCGTGCGACGTACCTGCGAGGCGAGCCGGTTGGGGAAACGCCGCGAGGCAAGCTGCTGCGACGCATCGGGGGCGGCGTTTTCGCGTCTTCGGTGCCGGCTGGCGAGGCGCGGTTCGATGCGGCGGTGCCCAGTGAGGGGAACGGGGTGCTGGAGCAGCGGGCTGTTCGGTCATGAGTGAGGCCCCGGACACCGAGCCTCCCGCGTTCACCAGATTGCCGGATCTGGCCTCGCGGGCCCTGGGTGGCTCGGTGGTCTGGGCCAACGACGAGTTCTTCGCGGACAAGGAAAACCTGATCAACCCGCACTCGCCGGGATTTGCTCCGGCGACGTTCACGCACAAGGGCCAGCAGTACGACGGCTGGGAGACCCGACGCCGGCGCCCCGGCGCCCCAGGTGTCGCAGGCACCGAATACGACAGCGCGATCATCCGCCTCGGCGCGCCCGGAATCGTCCGGGGCGTCACCGTCGACACGGCGCACTTCCTCGGGAACTATCCGCCGCACTGCTCGGTCGAGGCCGCTTGGTTCGACGGGTACCCGTCGCCCACGACGCTCGTCGGCGGCGAATGGACCACGGTCGTCGAGCCGTATCCACTGCATGGCGGACAGGTGCATCACATCCCGGTCGACGGCCGACGGCGGCGTTACAGCCACGTGCGTCTCAATATGCTGCCGGACGGCGGGATCGCGCGGCTGCGCGTACACGGCGAGCCGCTGCCCGATCCCGGCTACCTCGACGGCCTGGCGGTGAACCTGGCCGCGCTTCGCGACGGTGCGCGCATCACAGGGTGCAGCGGCATGTTCTTCGGCCGCGCCGACAACATGCTGATGCCCGGCCTCGCGCGCACGATGGGCGAAGGCTGGGAGAACGCCCGCCGGCGCGACGGCGGCAACGACTGGGCGCAGATCGCGCTGATCGGCGAGGGCGTCATCAGGGTCCTGGAAGTGGACACGACGCACTACAAGGGAAACGCGCCGGACGCGGTGAAGGTTTCAGCGGCGTGTGTGGAGATGGGAGACGAACCGGGCCCCGTCGACTGGTTCACGCTGCTGCCCGCGACGAAGCTTCAGCCGGATACCCAGCACCGGTTCCTGATACAGGAGCCGGATTCGGTCGTGGACACGGGCAGGGGTGTGGACACGGGTACGGCGACGGCAACGCACCTTCGCTTGGACGTCTATCCCGATGGCGGCATCGCGCGATTCCGTGCACTGGGAACGCTGACTCCGAGGGCATATGCGGCACTCTTGCTTAGGTGGCAACAGAGTGCGTGATATACAGGCCTAACATCGTTCGGCCGGGTCAACACGTTCCGTATTCCGATGGTTACGGTCGCGGTACGGCGCAGGTTTTATATCTGTTTCAGATTCATGTACTAACGTCCATCGGACCCGACGTGAAAGCCAGGTCCAGATGAGCAGCGTCGCACGCGCGGTGGCCCTGCCGAGGTCGCGCTTTTTTCAGGCCGCCGGCCCGCCTCGCACGTTCGCGGGCGAGCCGCTGCGCCGCTTTCTCCTCGTGGCATCCGCACTGCTGGGACTGGCGGTGACGCTGGTGCTGCTCGCCGTGATCCGCGGGCAGCAGCTCTCGCCGAATGACGAGCCGGCGCACGCCGACTACGCCTATCAGATATCGCATGGCGTCATTCCGTCGAAAGGTTCCCTGATCGGACCGGAAATCCGGTACGAGTGGTCCTGTCACGGCCTCGGCGATTCCGCGCAGCCCGGCTGCGACGTTCTCGGCGGCGAGTTCGGCGCCGGAGTGCAGGATTACACGTTCGGAGACCCGCCGGTCTATTATCTCACCACCGGGCTGATGGCGCGGTGGATGAGCGCGCTGGTGCCCGGCGACAATCAGTTCATCACGTTCGGCCGTAGCATCGGCGTGCTCTGGCTCTTCGCCGCCATGATCGTGCTGTACCTCGGGCTGCGCCGTTTCCGGGTCGGCTGGCAGACCGCGGCCACGGCGGCGGCCCTGCTGCCGCTGTGTCCCGGCGTGCTGGCCGCGACGAGCACGGTGACCAGCGACGCCCCGGCAGCGCTCTGCGGCGCGGTGGGGGTGTGGCTGCTGGCGCGGATCATCGTCGATCGCGACCTGGGGTGGGGCCTGCCGGTGATCGCGACCGTGCTGGCGACGGGAACCAAAATCCTCAACGGGATGCCGATGATCGCGGTCGGCTGCGTCGCGGGGGTGCTCGCGATCACGGCCTTCCGCCGCGGAGACAGGCCAGGCGCGCTGCGCGCCGCACGGCTGAGCCTGGCCGTGGGGCTCTCGTTCCTTGCCGTGTACATCGGCTGGGAGATCTTCCAGAACGGCCGCGGAGACCCGGGCTGGGTCAACCCGAACCTGCCCAACGGCCAGCCGCTGAACGGGTCCCCGGTCGGCGATCTGCTGAGCAACCTGTTCGGCGTCTTCCAACACCTGACCACGAGCTACTGGCTCGCGCCGCAGATCAACGGCGAAACGGTAAGTATCTGGGCCACCTTGCTCACCGTCGTGCTCGCCGCCGCGCCGCTGATGGCCATGGCGGTCAGCAGACGCCGGTCGTGGGGCTGGATGCTGGGCCTGGCGGCGTTCGTCGGTGTGACGGCGGTCTCGATCGCCGTGCAGCTTGAGATGTTCGTGGAGAACAACGAGTACTTCTCGCTGGTCTCGGCACGCTATGCGCTCAGCTTCCTGCCGTGGGTGATCGCGTGCCTGGCGGTCGTCGCGGCCCGGCGACGACTGGTGAAGGCCAGCGTCGTCTTCGTCGGGCTCGGCACCGTGGTGATCCTGCTCGCCGAGACCGGCGTGTTCACGCTCGGCCCGGCGCTCGTCGATCAGGTCACGTTCCTGGTTGGATAGCGGCATGAGCAGGGACATGAGCAGCGGCGCGGATCGGGTCCGCTGACCGGTGGCTGCGCGGCGAAGTGCGGGCATCCTGCTCTTCCGGCGGGCCGGCGGGGCGCTGCACGTGCTGCTCGTGCATCCGGGCGGGCCGCTCTGGGCGCGCAAGGACGAGGGCGTATGGTCGATCCCGAAGGGCGAGTACGAGGAGACGCAGGATCCTCGCGCGGCCGCGCTGCGCGAGTTCGAGGAGGAACTCGGCCGGCCTCTGCCGACCGAGCCGGACGCGGAGTTGATCGAACTCGGCGCGGTGCGGCAGCCCGGTGGCAAGATCGTCACCGCGTGGGCCGCTGAGGGCGATCTGGACGCCGACGCGATCGTCAGCAACACGTTTGAGCTCGAATGGCCCCCGCGCAGCGGCACGTCGCAGTCGTTCCCCGAGGTCGATAGCGCGGCCTGGTTCACCGTCGACGAGGCGCGTGCGAAGATCCTGCGCGGCCAGCTTCCGCTCATCGACGCTCTGCTGGAAGCGATCGGCGGCTGACCCGGGCCGGATGCGCCGCGAGCGGAGCAGTGCGGCGTGCTGAGTAAGATCAACCTTTGATCTGATGACACGTGGACCACTCGTCTTCCACCTGGCTGAGAGGTGACGATGATGACCGACACGACGCAGGCCAAGCCGATCGCTGCGGGCTCTGAAGCCGAGGCCACGGATACCGCCGCCCAGCGCTCGCCGGTGCGCGCGCAGGCGAGCGCAGCCCGTCGGTTGATCGGCACGACCGCCGTGGTCACCGGGGCGTCGAGCGGAATCGGCGCGGCCACTGCACGCACGCTGGCTGCGCGCGGCGCGAGCGTGGTCGCCATCGCGCGCCGTGCCGACCGGCTCGACCAGTTGGCCGACGAGATCACCGCAGACGGCGGCGCCATGCTCGCCCTGCCCGCCGACGTCACCGACGCGGACCAGCTGCGTGAGGCCATCGACGCCGCCGCTGGGGCTTTCGGCCACGGCCGCATCGACATCCTGGTCAACAACGCCGGAGTCATGCTGCTCGGTCCCGCCGCCACCGCGTCTCTGGACGACTGGCGGCGCATGGTGGACCTGAACCTCACGGCGCTGCTCGCCGCCACGCATGCCGCGCTGCCGCACCTGCTGCGTGCCGCCGAGTCGGGGCCGCGCGAGGTCGCGGACCTGGTGAACATCAGCTCGATCGCCGGACGGGTGGCCCGCAACGGGAGTAACGTCTACAACGCCACCAAATTCGGCGTCGGCGCGTTCAGCGAGTCGCTGCGCCAGGAGTTCGTGACCCGGCATCTGCGCGTCTCGCTGGTCGAACCGGGTGCGGTGGACACCGAGTTGCGCGACCACCTGCGGCCGGAGATCCGTGAGGCGCAGACGAGGCGTTTTGCCGGAGTCACGGTCCTTGAGGCACAGGACATCGCCGACGCGGTCGAGTACATCGTCACCCGGCCGAGGCACGTCGCGATCAATGAGTTGACGGTCCGGCCCACCGCACAAGAAGCCTGACGAGGAGTAGCCGCGCAGTGTCCGTGCCGCCGGAGCAATACGGTCAGCCGCAGCAGCCCCAGCAACCGCCGCAGTCTCCGCAGGCGCAGCCGCCGCAACAGCGGTATCAGCAGCAGTACCCGCCGGCTAACCAGCCGCCACCTGGTCAGCCACCGTCCAACCAGCAGCACGCGCAGCAGAACCCGCAGAACCCGTACAGCCAGCAGCCGTACGGCCAGCAATATCCGCCGCCGTACGGCTACCCGCAGTTCGCGGCGCCGCCGCCCCGGCAGCCGCACAGTTCGCCACCCTCACCTGCCGTGCTGCTGCCGTTCGGCCGGTGGCTGCGCGACCGCTCGCTGCGCAACTGGATCACGGTGCTGTTCGTCGCGCTGGTCGTCGTGCCCTCGTTCGCGCTGGTGGCCTTCCCCGACCTGAGCCAGACCGACGAATCCTCC
>NZ_DASYZI010000462.1:0-4024 GCF_035946395.1 Actinocrinis sp. | reverse complement strand
AGGAAGTGATCGGGCTGCCCAGGTTCGTGATCACAATGTTGGTGCTGAAGCCAGTGCCCCAGTCGCTGGCAATCGTGTAACTGACCGAACAACCGGCGGCAGCCGAAGCCTGGGTCGGCAGGGCGACCGCGGCCACGCCCGCGGCCAGCAGCGCCGCGGCGGCGCCGATGGCGGAAAGGGCTCTTCGCTGGATCTGCATAGTACGTAACTCCTCGCTCTGATTCAGGAGGCGGAATCTGCGCGGGAGACTTGTTCACTTAACCGATTAAGTCAAGGCCGGGGGCGCCCTGACCGCCGCTCGCCAGCCATTTACTGCGAAAGTTTCGATACCGGCGCCCGGACCTGTGAGAACGGCCGGCAACCGATTTCACTACAACGCCATCAGGGGTGCCTTCTGCCACGTCGGCTTTTGTGTCACATGCTTGTGATACATTGTTGGCATGTCGATACTCGATGAGCCCTCGGTGGGGTTGCGCGAGTTGCGCCACCACACCAGCGACGTGATCGCCAGGGTGCGCAGGGGCGAGACGATCGAGGTCACCGAGCACGGCACCCCCGTCGCCCGCTTGGTCCCGATCGAACGTCCCGAGCGCTCGGCGATCCTTGCCCGCCTGGAGGCGGAAGGACGTCTGCGCCGCGCCAAGAACCCCGGCTACCTGCCCGAACGCCTACATCCGGTGACAGGCGACGAGCCGAGCCCGCTCACCCGCGCGCTGCTCGACGAGCGTGAGACCGAGCGCTGGTAGCCGATGGCCCTGTACTACCTGGACACCAGCGCCGCATTCAAGCTCCTGGCTGCCGAGGAACATGCACAGGCGTTCCTCTCCTTCTACCGCGAGCATCGCAATGACGAGTGGGTCAGCTCAGACTTGCTGCGCATCGAACTGACGCGCGCTGTGGCTCGCGGCTGGCGCGCACTGATCCCCGACGCCCAGCACTTGCTCGACGCCTTCGAGTACATCCAGATCGACGAGGACGTGGTGCGCACCGCCATGGTCGAACCCGATCCTCTGTTACGTTCCCTCGACGCGATCCACCTGGCGACTGCCCGCCTCCTCGGCCCGGAACTGACCGCCCTGCTTACGTACGACGACCGCCTTGCCAAAGCCGCTGATGGTGCCGGGATTTCCATCCACACCCCGCGTGACGCATAGCCAGCCGAGGAGCCGATGACGTCCGCACAGGAGCCGTACCGGTCGGTGTGCTGACGCGGGTTGGTAGTGCCTCGGCAGCCGCCAGGCGGGGTCGGCTGCCGAGGCACTGGTTCCGGGTGATTCAGGGATGCGTCAGGGGTGCGGGTGCCAGTCGCCGAAGTAGTCCTGGATTGTGAAGGAAGCGGCTTGGCCGTCGGTCAGCTGGGGAACGTCCGCCGCCACGTCGTCGGCCGCCGGGCCGTTGTTGTCGTATTCGGAGTAGCGCGCCTGTGCCCACGGGAAGAAGGGCTTTGACCAGTCCTCGTAGTGGGCCGCCGAGATTGACGCGCCGAGGTAGGTGCCGCGGATGGTCATCTGGGCCACCGGGTTGCTCGTTCCGGTGTGCCGCCACGGACGGCTGAGGAAGTCGGCTCCGGCGGCGAGCGTGCCGTCCGCGTTGTCGATCCGGCTGTCGGTGATCAGATATCCATGGGTGAACTCGGTGGGAGTGTCCGGGGCGGTGACCGAGCCACCGGGGTGGCCGCCGACGATGTCGATGTCGTCGTGGTCGAAGACGGCCGTCGCCGATCCGCAGATGAAGTCGATCGATCCGCTGATCGTGTCGTCCGCGTAGTACTGCCGCGACGGTGGCGCGACGGCCGTCACGGCGGGGCTGGTCGCCGGCGGCTGCGCGACGCCGTCTTCGGTGAAGCACTCCTGCGGCTGGAAGTTGTCCGCATATGAGGAGGCGAACAAAGTGTCCTGGACGGCCGTGAAGTCGTCGTGCGTGAAGACGGCCTGATCGGCCACGGCCTTCACCGCGACGGCCTGCGGGCCGCGCGCTGCGGCGGCCGGGTCGGCGGCGCGGTCGAAGGTGTTGGCGACGGTGATCCCGTCGGCCTCGAACCCGTTCCCTGCCACGGTGAGCGTCGCCGAGCAGTCGGTGCCGTACAGGTTGCCGTTCGCGGCGTACGTGCCGTGCGCGATGTCGTCCGCGATTGTCACGTCGGCCGGATCGCCGGTCGCGCCGATGATCGACACGTCGGTCTTGTCCGCCGGGATGTAGACCTGGCCGACGTACGTGCCCGGCGAGACGATGATCTTCGTCTGCCGATGCACTGCGGGCCGGATCGAGTTCACTGCGGCCTGGATCGAGTTGAAGGCGGGCAGGCCGGGCGGCAGGCCGGTTCCAGGCGGCGCGACGAGGAGCACGGCGCTGAGGTTGCCGTTGCCGGTCCCTGAGTTGTCGCCGGTGTTGGTGTTGGCGGCGGTTGCGGGTCCGGCGATCAGGAGGAGAGCCGCGCATGACGCCGATGCGACTGATGCGGCCGCTGTGAGGGTCTGTGGCCGACTCATGGCGTCGTGACCGGCGAACCGTTGATGGTCACGTCGACGAGTTCGAAGTCGTCGACGTACTGCGACGAGTTCGTCTTCGTCATCGCGGCGATCGTGACGTCGTCGAGCAGCACCGAGCCGACGTGGTCGGTGGAATAGCCCGCGACGGTCCAGCCCGCGAAGGCGGTGTTCACCGACCAGTGCTTGAGCGTGATGTCCGTGACCAGCGGTGGGTAGGCGCCGGTGTTGCCTTCGCCGTAGTTGTAATCGATCAGCAGCACCGGACCGCCGATCTGCGGGGCGGTCACCCGGTAGACGTTGGTGTTCCGGATGAAGCCCCCGCGCACCGAGTTTGTCTTGAGCCGGTGGCCGGACTGGAGGATCGGGCTGTTCATCGTCAGGTCGCGGGCGTAGACGTTCTGCACGCCGCCGCTCATCTCGCTGCCGACGGTCACGCCGCCGTGGCCGGCCGCGAAGGAGCAGTTCTGGATGACGATGTTCTGGCTGGGCACGTTGACACGCCGGCCGTCGGTGTTGCGGCCGGACTTGATCGCGATGCAGTCGTCGCCCACGTTGAACGTGACTCCGTCGATCAGCACGCCGTCGCAGCACTCGGGGTCGCAGCCGTCGGTGTTCGGGCCGGTCGAGTGGACCGTGACGCCGTCGATGATCACCTCGGTGCACAGCGTCGGGTGCAGGTGCCAGAACGGCGAGTTCTTGAACGTGACGCCCTGGATCATCACCCGCCGGCAGCCGTAGGGTTCGACGAAGGCCGGCGGCAGGTGGAATCCGGCCCCGTAGACGCGCTGCGGGACCGGGACGCCCGCGTCGGCCTGCGCGGACAGCAGGTTGAAGTCGGGCGTCTCAAGGTTCTTCCACGCCCACCAGTTGGCCGCGGAGGCCTGGCCGTCGAGCACGCCGCCGCCGGTGATCGAGATGTCCGTCTGGCTGTAGGCGTAGATCAGCGGCGAGTAGTTGTAGCACTCGATGCCCTGCCAGCGGGTGAACACGACCGGCAGGTACGCGTTCGGGTCGGTGGAGAACAGCAGGGTCGCGCCGGTTTCCACGTTCAGGTCGATCCGTGACCTGAGATGGATCGGCCCGGTCGCGTAGGTGGCGGTGCCGGTCGGCCCGGCGGGGACGATCACGTGCCCGCCGCCGGCTGCGGACGCGGCGGCGATCGCCGCCGCGATGGCGGCGGTGTTGTCCGTCGTGCCGTCGGCCACGGCGCCGTAGTCGGTGACGGGGAAGTCGCCGTCGGGAACGCGGGGCCGGTGGATCCGGTGGACGATCGCGTCGGCCGCGAAGTCCAGGGCTTTGTCGGCGTCGGGGCCGGGCTGCGACGGGTCGGGCGTGCCCAGGGCGCGTGCGGCGACGGCGGTGAGCGGCACCGTGGCGAAGGCCGAGGCGACTGCGGTCAGCCGCAGGAAGGCGCGTCTGTCGAAGGAGTTGGGTGTCATTGTTCGATCCTTGATGAGGGTGTGAGGGGGCGCATGCTCCTGGGAGTGCTGAGTTGCGGGGGCGGATCTGGGCGCGGCGCGTGGCGTGTGCGTTCG
>NZ_DASYZI010000461.1:0-3662 GCF_035946395.1 Actinocrinis sp. | reverse complement strand
ACCTCGACCTCGAACTCGACCAGGAACTCCATGCTGTCCTCCCTTCTCCGCGACGCCGCCCAATGGCGTCCGTTACGGCGCTACGTTGACCGCGCTTGCCACGACGGCCTCGCGGATGACGCGTGCCACGATGTCCGGCTGTGACCTCATGAGGAAGTGGGAGGCGCCTTCGACCTCGGTGACCGTGGCGCCGGCGCGGTCGTAGGAGAAGCGGTGGAGCTCCGGTGCGACCGGGTAATCCGCCGTGCCGAACACCGCCCAGGACGGCTTCGCCCGCCAGGCAGCGGCGGTCGCGGGATCGTCGAACGCCGCGGCCGAGACCGGGCGCTGCGAGATCGCCATGAACGCAGCGTCGGCGTCGGGAACGTCGGCGCAGAAGACGTCGTGGAACCGCGCGGGGTCGATCGACACCTCGACGCTGCCGTCGGCCAACTGCGCCGGACGCACGAGCGGGCCCATCGCGAGCGACGGGAAGCGTCCCTGCAGGTCGTTGACCGACTCGCCCTCGTCGGGCGCGACGCCGGCGACGTACACGAGCCCGGCGACCTTGGCCGAGCCGCCGGCGACCGTGATCACCGCGCCGCCATACGAATGGCCAACAAGGACGACGGGGCCGTCGATCTGGTCGATGACCGACGCCGTGTAGGAAGCGTCGTACCGGAGGCCGCGCAGCGGGTTCGGCGGCGCGAGAACGGTGTGACCGTCATCGGCGAGCCGGTCGAACACCGGCCGCCAGCTGGACGCGTCTGCGAACGCGCCGTGAACCAGAACAATTGTCGGACTAGGCATGACGAGTTCCTTTCGTCTCGATGGGCTACTAAGCGACCTTTTCGAGATGGCTGAGGCCAAGTGCCTCGACCACCTTGGATTGCACCGGCGCGACGTCTTCGTTGGCCTGGTCGGAGCCGAACGGCGCGCCAACGACGGTGCGGACAGCGCGGCTGCCCTTGGCCTGACCGATGAGCTTGACGATGGCCTCCGCGACATCGTGCGGATTCGGGGCGTCCTTGCCCTCGAACGTCGATGTCAAGGACTTGAACAGGGCGTCGGGGATGTGGCCGACCTCGCCGTAGGACTTGGCCACTTCGGTGCCGGCGGGGGTCTGACTGCCGGTCAGGAAGTTGGTCGGGTAAGCGCTCGGCTGCACCTCCACGACTTCGACGCCGAGCTGGGAGACTTCGTAGCGGAGGCTGTCGGTCAGCGCTTCGACCGTGAACTTGCTCGCGCCGTAGATGCCGACGAAGGGGAACGTCACGCGGCCGAGGATCGAGCCGATGTTGATGATCAGGCCGTCGTGCTGCCGGCGCATGGAGGGCAGCACGGCGCGGGTGACGCGAAGCAGCCCGATGACATTCGTGTCGAAGATGACCTTCGCCTGCTCCGCGGTGAACGCTTCTGTTACGCCGGCTGAACCGATGCCGGCGTTGTTGACGAGCACGTCGATCGTGTCGGCCTCCGCCAGCACGTTCCTGACGCCTGCTTCGACGGACGCGTCGTCGCTGACGTCCAGTTCCACGACCTCGATGCCGAGCTTGCGCAGGGCCTCGGCGGCCGCGAGGTTCTTGCCCTGCGCACCGCGCATCGAGGCATACACCGCGTGGCCGGCCCGGCCTAGGGTCTCCGCCGTGTCACGGCCGAAGCCGCTGCTCGCGCCGGTGATCAGGATTGTCTTGGACATATTCAGCCTCCGCGAGTAGAGCGAGTTGTTTGAGGCGACGTGGTAGGAACTCTCCACGGCGAGATGCGCGGATAATAACGAGCCGGCCTGCAGAGCTTTGCCTGACGCCAGCGGGCGCATGTCCGGAGTTCTCCGTCTGGCTGGGAGCTCACGGCGTTACGAGCTTGGTGTGGGGGTGGTCTGGCCGACCTCGATGAGGTGGCCGTCGGGGTCGCGGATGTACGCGCGGATCTCGCCGCCGTGGTCTTTGGGCTCGGTGAGGAACTCGGCTCCTCTGGCCGACCAGACCTTAGATGCCGTGGCGATATCCGTGACGCGGATGTTGAGGAAGGCGCTGACCTGGTCGGGGTCGGGCGGCGTGGTGAGGGTGACCGTGGGTTTGTCGTCGGTCGGGCCGCCGCCGTCGTTGAGGATGAGCGTCGCGTTCGCTACCTCCAAGATGACTGGATCGCGCTCGCGCAGGACTTTCCCGCCGAACACGGACTGGTAGAAGTTACGGGACCTGTCCTGGTCGGAGACCACGAGAAAGAAGGTGACGAGGAAGTCCCCCTCAGACCCCGGCTGCTGGTCCTGGCTCATCTGTTTCCCTGTCTGGTTGGGCACGGTGCTGGTGCCGTGGGCTGCGGTTACTGCGGTTGTGCCGGGCGGTCGGGCGGGGCGGGTTGGGGTTGCTGGGTG
The DNA here is from genome assembly GCF_035946395.1 of Actinocrinis sp. Lineage (NCBI taxonomy): Bacteria > Bacillati > Actinomycetota > Actinomycetes > Catenulisporales > Actinospicaceae > Actinocrinis > Actinocrinis sp. Next base: position 1,306 of record NZ_DASYZI010000461.1, on the reverse strand, counting down.
CCGGCGAGGTCGGCGCGGCGGACCTGGATGACGGCGAGGTTGGTGATGAGGGTGAGCAGCGCGATCCCGGCGGCGACCAGGAACCCGCGGGCGAACCCGGTGGCGAGGGCGTGGTTGTAGATCGCTGCGGCCAGCGGGCTGCCCGGGCGGGCCGGGTGCCCGGCCCGGGCGGCGGCGGCGGCCTGGGCGTGGGCGCTGTGGGCGGCGACGGTCCAGGCGACGGTGCCGAGCAGCGCCAGGCCGATGGAGCCGCCGGTTTGCTGGCCGGTGTTGAGCAGGCTGGAGGCGACCCCGGCGTCGGCTTCGGGGACGCGGTTGAGCGCGACCAGGGACAGGGTGACGAAGAGCAGGGCGGCGCCGGCGCCGATGATCATGGTCGGGCCGAGGACCGCGCTGGCGTAGGTGTCGTGCTCGCTGATCCGGGACAGCCAGTACAGGCCGCCGGCGGCGGCCGCGGAGCCGGCGATCAGGATGGGGCGGGCGCCGGTCTTGGGCACGAGCTGGGTGACGGCTCCGGCTCCGAGGAACAGGGCGGCGGTGAACGGGAGGTAGGCGACGCCGGTGCGCAGGGGCGAGTATCCCCAGGCGGTCTGCATGAACACGGTGAGGAAGAAGAACATGCCGAAGATGAAGATGCCGACCCCGGCGTAGGACAGGTAGGCGCCGGTGCGGGTGCGGTCGCGCAGCAGCCGGATCGGCAGCAGGGCCTGCGGGCTGCGGGTCTCGATCACGGCGAACGCGGCGAGCAGGACCGCGGCGGCGGCGAGTGAGGCGAGGACTTTGGCGTCGCCCCAGTGGGAGATGCCGTCGGGGGTGGTGGCGGCGCTGATCAGGCCGTAGACCAGGGCGGCGACCCCGGCGGTGCCGGTGATCGCGCCGGGCAGGTCGAACCGGCCGCGGCGGCGCGGGCTCTCGGCCAGCACCCGCGGGGCGGCCAGCGCGACGGCGGCGCCGATGGGCACGTTGACGAACAGCACCCACCGCCATGAGGCGTAGGTGGTCAGCAGGCCGCCGCCGATCAGGCCGATCGCGCCGCCGGCGATGCTCATCGCGGCGTACACGCCGAACGCCCGGGTGCGCGGCGGGCCCTCGGCGAAGGTGGTGGTGATCAGCGACAGCGCGGCCGGGGCGACCAGCGCGCCGCCGGCGCCCTGCACGGCGCGGGCGGTGAGCAGGAAGGCCTGGCTGCTGGCGAACCCGCCGGCCAGGGAGGCGGCGGAGAACAGCAGCAGCCCGGCGATGAACATCGTGCGGCGGCCGAGCAGGTCCCCGGTCCGGCCGCCGAGCAGCAGCAGCCCGCCGAAGG
>NZ_DASYZI010000460.1:0-1592 GCF_035946395.1 Actinocrinis sp. | reverse complement strand
CGGTCGAGGAGACTTCCACGCCCTGCCTGCCCAGCGGGTCCTGGTCCACCGCGATGACGTCCTTGTTCAGGTAGATCGCCATCGTCGCGGCGCTCGCGTTGCGCAGGTCGGTGCCGGCCAGCAGCGGCGCGGCCATCTGCGACCACAGCGAGAACTCGCTCTGGTCCTCGGTCGCGGACATGCCGTTGCCGACTTCCAGCATGTCGGGGTCATTCCACCCGCCGGGGCCCGCGTACTGCGCCAGCGCCACGTTCGAGTGGAAGATGCTCAGCATGCTGCCGAAGTTGGCGCTGATGTCGCTGGTGGTGCGCCACATGTTCCCGGTCTGCGCGCCCCAGGTCCAAACGCTGTCCACGCCCCACTCGCACAGCGCGAACAGGATCGGGCGGCCGGTGGCGGCCAAGGCGTCGCGCATCGCGTCGTACCGCTGCTGGGTCGGTTCGCTGCCACCGTTGCAGTTGTCATACTTGAGGTAGTCCACGCCCCAGGAGGCGAACAGGTTCGCGTCCTGCGTCTCGTGCCCCAGGCTGCCGGGGAAGCCCGCGCACGTGGCGGTGCCGGCCTCTTCGTAGAGTCCGAGTTTCAGGCCGAGGCCGTGCACGTAGTCGGCGACCGCCTTCATCCCGTCGGGGAACTTGTTCGGGTCGGCCACCAGGTTGCCGCTCGCGTCGCGGCTGCTGGTCATCCAGCAGTCGTCGATGTTCACGTACTGGTACCCGGCGGCCTTCATGCCGGAGGTCACCATGTACTGCGCGGTCTGCTCGACCAGCGACTCGCTGACATTGCAGCCGAAGGCGTTCCAGTCGTTCCAGCCCATCGGGGGAGTCAGCGCCAGCCCGTTCGACAGTGCCCGCGCCGGAGCCGAGGAGGACAGCAGTACGACCGGCACGACCGCGGCAGTCACCGCGGCGGCGCTCGCCGCCGCCAGCACGGTGCGCAGCCGGTGCATCCGAACAGACATTCTGACTCCCGAAGACACGGTCGTGGTCACGGTCGCGGGACAGCGCATCGAAGGCTGCCGTACTGCTGTATACCGCTCGGACATGCGGGGGGTGGACCGGTTGAGTCTCGCGTGGCGCGCGGCCGTCTCCCGGACAGGTCGAACGCGGCATCGACGCGCATGCGCGCGAGAAAGTTGCAGTGCGAGCTCGTACGCGCCCACTGTGACTTGGAACGTGGGTGTTGGCTCCGCACGGACCGGCGGATTCCAGCGATGACGGCTCTTCGAACTCAACCGCGGCCTTGCGTGCGGCTGTAGGCCCGTCCGCCGCCATGCGTCCGCCATGCGTCGGCTGACCTTGCGCTGTCAGCCATGGTCGAGTTCGAAGAGGGTGATGATCGCGACACGCGGTCGGCGCGGCCCGAAACCCGGCTTCCGGCTTACGAGACGATCTGCGCCGAACATGTAAATTTCGCCCTCCGGCCGCTCGCGAGGTGGGGATATGCCGCGTGGCCCGGCGTGCGGTTGACCTGCGCGCCGGTGTTCGTAGTTTGGCGCTCGCCGGAGTAGAGCCGACTGACGTGCCGACGCGCGCCTCGGCTGCGTCCCGGCCTCCACCACCTCCCACGAAAGGGCCGGCCCATGGCAAGAC
>NZ_DASYZI010000459.1:0-16143 GCF_035946395.1 Actinocrinis sp. | reverse complement strand
CTCTCGCTCGAACCGGTGCATCGGCGCGGGCACCAGATGCTGTATCTCGCCCTGGCGCGGGCGCGGGTCGATATTGTCCGGTTACGCCGGTCGCTGGCGGGACTGTCCCCGCCGCGTAGCCGGGACGGGCGTGTGCGTCTGGCGCTGGACGTGTCGGGCTATCCGCGGCCGTATGCGGCGACCAGCCCGGAGCGGTTGCACACGCAGGGCTCTTGTTCCTGCGATGGTCAGCGGCATACCAAGGCGGGATGGCCGTTCTCGTTCCTGGTCGCGCTGCAGGCGGGGCCGGGTTCGTTCACGGCGGTGCTCGACGCGGCGCGCATCGCGCCAGCCGATGATGTCACCGAGGTCAGCGCGGTGCAGATCCGCCAGGCGGTCGAGCGGCTGGTGACGGCGGGTTGGTGGCGCTGCGGCGACCCACCGATCGTGATCGCGGTGGACGCCGGGTACGACGTGGCCCGCCTCGCGTTCCTGCTGGCGGGCCTGCCGGTCGAGCTGGTCGGGCGGGTGCGCGCGGACCGGGTGTTCCACCGACCGGCCCCGGCGCGCAAGCCGGGGCGCGGGCGCCCGGCGCGGCACGGAGCCAGATTCGCGTTCACCGACCCGGCGACATGGGGCGATCCGGATCAGGCCACCTGCACGCAGGGCACCCGGTACGGGACGGCGGGTACGCAGGCCTGGTGGCGGCTGCATCCACGGCTGGGCGAGCGCAGCGGCTGGGACGGGCACGAGGGCGAGTTGCCCCTGGTGGAGGGCACCGTGATCCACTTGAGCGTCGAGCGCCTGCCCGGAAACCGCGCGCCCAAGCCAGTGTGGCTGTGGTGCTCGAATCCGCAGGCCGACGCGCAGCAGGTGGATCAGGCCTGGTCTGCATACCTGCGCCGGTTCGATATCGAGCACATGTTCCGGTTGTTCAAGCAGACACTCGGCTGGACCCGGTATCACCCGCTCCAGCCGAGCCAGGCGGAGACCTGGACCTGGCTGCTGATCGCCGCCTACACCCAGTTGCGCCTGGCCCGGGGACTTGTAGCCGACCGGCCCCGCCCGTGGGAACGCGCCGTACGCCCCGACGCGCCGCCCACCCCGGCCCGGGTCCGCCGCGAATTTCGCCGCATCCAGCCGGACCTGCCCAATCCCACCAGCGCGCAGAAAAAGACCACGCCGGGACCGGGACGGCCCCGGGGCACCATCCGACCCCCGCGACCACGCTACACATCCGGCAAGAACCCGGGGAAACCAGACACGACACCAACAGCCAAGACCGAATCAGAAGCCTAAAAACTCAAGCTAACGCGAACCGACAATACGTCGAACTGAACGGTCCTGGGGCCTGGCGGGAAGTTTCCCGTCAGGCCCCAGCTCTTGCGGGCCTGACCCTTGTGACCCGGACTCCTTTGGTTCAGACCCCTGCGACCCGGCCTCCTGCACGGGCTGGCGCGTCACGCGCAGCACGTCGGCGGTCATCAGCGCCGCCGTCACAACCGGCCCGATCATCGAGGCGACCGCGGCCGTCGTCAGCGGGCCGAGTGGTACGGCGAACACCGCGATCATCGTCACCACGCCGAGGCTCCAGGCGACCAACACGGTCTGCTGCCGGTTCAACGCGGTCAGCGCCGACTGCAACACGTTCGCGACGAGCAGGAACAGCGTGCCGGTGGCCAACTCCATCAGGAACCCGGCGGACAAGTCGGCCCGCGTGCCCATGATCGTGCGCAGCACCCAGGGCCCGAACAGGCCGGTCCCGGCGATCGCGGCGAGCCCGGCGCCGACGCACACCGCGACCAGCGCGGCGGTGGTCCGGCGCACCGCGTCCATCCGGCCGTGCGCAGCCGCCGCGGTGAGCTTCGGCAGCAGCGGGGCTTGGAGCGGGAACAGGATGAGCAGCGCCATCCGGGTCAGCCCGATCGCGGAGCTGACCGCGACCGCCAGCGCCGCGTCTTTGGGAGCGGTGAGCCTGCTGGTGACGACCAGCGGCACCGCGTACATCAGCACCTGGCCGGCGAGCACTCCGCCGGTCAGCCGCGCCAGCCGCGCCGCGGCCTGGTTCGCGGTCTCCGGCTCGCCGCTCGCCGCGGCCCCCTCCGGCGCGGCCACCGGAATCGGCGCGCGCGCCACGAACAGCCCCGACACGGCCGCAGCCGCCGAACCCAGCGCGAAGACGAGTCCGTAAGCCCAGGTGGATCCGTAACCGGACACCGCGAGCAGGATGCTCGGCACCAGCCGGGCCAGGCCTTCCACCACCATCGTGATCGCGTACGAGCGGAACTGCTGACGCCCGGAGAGCACGCCGCGCACCAGGAACGCCGCCCAGATGGAGACCAGTCCGAGCACCAGTTCGGCGAAGACGACCCAGTTCCCGTGCATCCAGTGCCGGGTCATGTAAGGACTGGCCGCGCACACGGCCGCGATCGTCCCGACCCCGACCCAGGCCGCGTTGCGCACCTGGTGCCGGATGACTTGCGACTCGTCGTGGCCCAGTGCCAGTGCCCGGCTCACCGCGCGGGTCATCTCCTGCTCGAACGCGGCGAACATGCCGGTACCGATCGCGGAGAGCAGGAAGTAGAGTCCGGGCAACGGCACGACCAGTGCCGGGTCCAGCGAGTGGTTGACGACGGCGAGGAATCCCGAACCCGCGGCCGCGGACAGCCCGAGCCCGGCCGCCAGCAGGATGACCGGCCGGTTGAGCAGGGACATCAGGCGCGTTGCCCGGCCGTTAGCTGCGGTATCCATGACTTCCGCATGGTAGCGCAGCGGCTGTGACCGCCTTCGCCCCCTACGTGGTCACGAGTTGGAGGGCCGACTCTTAGCCTGGCTACCGATCGGTGGGCGAAAGGGTGGAAGATGTGCCCCATGAGTGATGCATTCATCTCCGCCACCGAGCGGATCACCGGACACGGCGGCGCCGAGATCGAGGCCTACACCGCGCGTCCGCAGGACTCGCACCCGCGCGGCGGCGTCGTCGTCATCCACCACCTGCCCGGATACGACGACCAGACGAAGGAGATCGTCCGCCGCTTCGCCCATCTCGGCTTCAACGCGGCGATGCCCAACCTGTTCTGGCACGACGCGCCCGGCGCCGCTCCCGACGACGCCGCCGCGGCCGGCCGGGCCAAGGGCGGCGTCCCGGACGAGCGCCTCGTGGGTGACGTGGCCGGCGCCGCCGAGTACCTGCGTTCGCTGCCGAACGCCAACGGCAAGGTCGGCGTGATCGGCTACTGCTCGGGCGGCCGTCAGTCGGTGCTCGCCGCGTGCAGCCTGCCGCTCGACGCGGCCGTCGACTGCTACGGCGCCTTCGTCACCGGAGACCCGTCGGCGCTTGAGGGCCACCCGATGCGCAACGTGTCCACGCTCGAAAACAGGCTGGCCGACCTGCGATGCCCGCTGCTCGGCCTGTTCGGCGCGCAGGACTCGTACCCCTCGCCCGACGAGGTCGCGCAGCTCGAACACCTCCTGACCGAGCACGGCAAGAGCTTCGAGTTCCACACCTACGACGACGCCGGCCACGCCTTCTTTGCCGTTGAGCGGCCCGCGTTCCGCCCGCAGTCCGCCAAGGACGGCTGGGAGCGCATCGAAGCGTTCTTCGGCAAGTACCTGAGCGCTTAGGAGCTATCGATGTGCACTTACATCACGGCCAAGCTTGACGCCGCCGGCAGCGCCAAGGGCGCCGACGGCTGGTTCACGCTGAGCGAGACGACCGTCTACTTCGACCACCCCGTGCACGCCGCCGCCGAACACACGCTGAACATCGACTTCCGCAATCCGGAACGCGGCGCCGGTGCGCGGGTCGCGGTCGAACTCACTGCGCAGACCGCACGCGCCCTCGCGCACGCGATCCTGGAAACCCTCGACGCCGTGCCGGAAGACCTCATCTAGCCGCGCTTGCCCGGCTCACGGCACCACGAAGTCGCCGACGGAGACGGTGTACACCTCGCCCAGCGCGGCCGACACCTTCTGGTGCTCCGGATCGGTCAGGTAGGCCGTGAGCCCGGCCTCGTCGGCCACGTCGCAGATCAGCGCGAAGTCGTTCGAGACCGGGCGTGATCCGAAGCACCAGTGCGTCTCCCAGGACAGCACCGGCGCGAGCGTCGGACCGAGCGCGGTCAGCGCGGCAGAAGCGGCCTGTACCCGCGGATCGTCGCGGGTCAGGCCGTCTTTGAGTTTGAACAGCACGATGTGTCGGATCATGCGGGAAAGGCTAGTGCCTGCCTCGCCCGCACCGACTCTGCTGCCCGAACACGCCCTAACCGTCCATCTGACCGGTCAGTGACACGTCGCCGTTCGGGTTCACCTGCCCGCCGATCACGATGTTCTTCGGGTTCGGCTTCGGGCTGCCGGCGAACAGCAGGTGCGTGATCTGCATGTTGATGTTGTCGGGATCGGGGACGAAGGGGATGAGCTTGAGCGGCTGGTCCTGTCCGGCCGACTCGACGTCGAAGAGGCCGAATCCCAGCGCCTTGCCCATCGCGCTCTGCCGGTAGGCCATGTCGGTCAGCTTGCCGACCGGCATCGTGCGCACCGTTTTGGCGACGATCCCCTCGATCACCACGATCCGCTTGTTGGTCAGCACGAAGAAGCGGTCGGCCCACTCGGCGACCTGTATCAGCGCCCAGCCGATCACGATCAGCAGCACGATCAGCAGCATCCCGCCGACGCCGAACCGCTTGTTCTGCACCAGCCACGAGATCCCGTAGGCGATGGCCGCGACGACGACCGTGGCGAACAGTTGCGTGCGCGCGTCCGCCTTGCGCAGCGCCATCGCCTTTTGCAGATCCCAGATCGTTGCGATGACCCAGAGCACCCACAAGCCCCACAGGATCCACGCGACGTTGAGCGCGTTACCGGTCTTCACCGGTTGCGTCACGTCGACGCCTATCGTCGCGAACGCGCCCGCGACGATCAGCGCGACCGGCTGGATCAGCTGCGCCCAGTGGAACCTGGTGTACTTCACCAGCTTCTCGCCCGGGTCGAGGTACTTGCGGATGTGGGCCGGAGCCTCGCTGGCCGCGATGGACGGGAACATGGTCATGCGTTGACGGCCGCCGTTAGTGGACGTTGCTGTGGAAGCTGACGATGTTGCCTATGTCGTGGAAGAAGTTCGACACGATCTTGAACGCGTCCTCGACGAAGCTCGACGTCGTTACCGGGTCGTGCACGATCCAGAACAGTAAGAACAGTGCGATGCCCCATTGGATGGCCGGCTGAATCTTCGGCATCTTGATGGTGACTCCCCTCCGAACGCGACACCGCCGGCTATACCGGTCCGACTAGTGGAACCGTGCGGGTCAGACCGTTGACGACGGACCACGTGCTGCACTAAGCCTCTCCGGTACCAGCGTATCCTGATCTGCTTCTTACCGGCTGACTTCTAGAGGGTTACCCGGTCGCACCCGGTGCGGAAACCGAAGTGGCACAAGGTGGCCGCCGTCATCGCCCGATAGTTCCCGGAACACAACGATTCGTCCGGCCGTTCGGTTGCGTCACGCGCTTACCGGTCAGCGCCCGCTCGGCAATGGTCGGGTGACCTGTCTCAGGCGACAATACTTTCACGAGGTGCCTTCCCCCGGCTCCTACCGGACAGGTACGGTGCACGCCATGCGTATCGGAGTGCTGTCGGAGAGCAGGCCGGGTGAGCGTCGGGTGGCGTTGCCGCCCGACGCGGTGACCGCGCTGTGCGCCGCCGAGGACACGACTGTGATCGTGCAGGCGGGCGCGGGTCGCCACCTTCATGCCACTGACGACGATTACCGTGCCGTCGGTGCGCAGATAGCCGACAGCGCGGAAAGCATCGCCGCCGAGGTCGATCTGTTGACGGTGGTCAACCCTCCGGAAGCGTCCGTCATCACCGCCATGCGGCCCGGTTCCAGCCTGCTTGGCCTGCTCAACCCTTTCCAAGAGCATCGCGCGATGCTGACTGCGCGTGACCATGGCGTCACTACGTACGCACTCGAACTCGTCCCCCGTATCTCCCGCGCGCAGAGCGTTGACGCGTTGTCGTCTCAAGCGCTTGTCGCGGGTTATCGCGCGGCACTCGTCGGCGCGGACCTGCTGCCGCGTTTCTTCCCGCTGTTCATGACCGCTGCCGGCACCATCCCGCCGGCTCGCGTCCTCGTGCTCGGCGCCGGCGTCGCGGGCCTCCAAGCGATCGCGACGGCCCGCCGCCTCGGCGCGGTGGTCAGCGGTTACGACGTGCGCGCGGCCGCCGCGGACGAAGTGCGCTCGCTTGGCGCGACGTTCATCGAGCTCAATCTTGAGACTCAGGAAGGCACCGGCGGCTACGCCAAGAGCCAGAGCGCCGACTTCGCCAGTCGGCAGCACGCGGCGCTCGCCCCGTATGTCGCCGATGCCGACGTGGTGATCACCACCGCGGCGATCCCCGGGCGCACCGCACCGCTGCTGGTGACCGAGGAGATGGTCGCCAAGATGCGCCCCGGTTCTGTCGTGGTCGACCTGGCCGCGCAGAGCGGCGGTAACTGCGCGCTGTCCAAGCCCGGCGAGACCGGCGTGTTCGGGGGCGTGTCGGTGTGGGGCGGCGCGGACGTGCCCTCGCAGCTGCCGGTGCACGCCAGCAAGCTCTACGGGGCGAACATCTCGGCGTTCGTCGCCCTGCTGAAGGCCGGCGACGAGCAGGACGAGATCCTCAGCGGCTCCCGGGTCACGCAGGGTGGCCGGTTCGTGCACGAAGCCGTGCGCAAGGCGCTGGCCCCCGACGAGCCGGAACCCGAGCCGGCGGTGAAAACCGAGCCCGCAGCGCAACCCGGACCCGACCGGACCGACGAACCCGAGCAAGGGGAGTAGAAGCGCGTGGCGAACCAAATCGGCGGCGTCGGCCTGCTGACCATCTTCGTGCTCGCGGTGTTCGTGGGCTTCGAGGTGGTCTCCAAGGTCTCCGCGATCCTGCACACCCCGCTGATGTCGGGGGCGAACGCGATCCACGGCGTCGTCCTGGTCGGCGCGATCCTGATCACCGGTACCGCCTCGGGCCCGGTGCAGATCATCCTCGGCCTGATCGCGGTCGTGCTCGGCACGGTCAACATGGTCGGCGGGTTCGTGGTCACCGACCGGATGCTGCGGATGTTCTCCGCGAAGCGCAGTGAGGACCGGCGATGAGCAACGGCGTCCTGTTCGGCGACCTGATCGCCGCCGTCTGTTTCATCCTCGCGCTCAAGGGCCTGTCCGCGCCGCGCACCGCCCGCTACGGCAACTGGGCCGGCGCGGCGGGCGCCGCACTCGCCGTGATCATCTCGCTGAGCACCGGCCACCTCCAGCACGTCGGCCTGATCCTGCTCGCGGTCGTGATCGGCGCGGTGATCGGCGTGCCCGCGGCGACCCGGGTGAAGATGACCGCGATGCCGCAGCTGGTCGCGATCTTCAACGGCGTCGGCGGCGGCGCGGCGGCGGTGGTCGCCCTGGTCGAGTTCCTGACCGTGGCGCACAACTCCTCGCTCATCAGCGCAGGCGACCAGGTGGCCACCGTCTTCACCATCCTGGTCGGCTCGGTCTCCTTCTCCGGCTCGATGATCACCTTCGCCAAGCTCCAGGAGCTGATGACGACCCGGCCGGTGGTGCTGCCCGCCGGGCGCTGGATCTCCTCGGGCGTCTTCGCCGCCGCCATCGTGCTCGGGATCGTCGGCGTCCCGGTGCGCTCGACCGGTCTGCTCGTCGTGCTGATGCTGGTCTCCCTCGGCCTAGGCGTGTTGTTCGTGCTCCCCGTCGGCGGCGCGGACGTCCCGATCGTCATCTCGCTGCTCAACGCATTCACCGGCCTGACCGTCGCGGCCTCCGGCTACGTCCTGGGCAACACGCTGCTGATCGTCGCCGGCACCCTGGTCGGCGCCTCCGGCACGATCCTGACCCGGCTGATGGCCGCGGCCATGGGCCGTCCGATCACCGGCATCCTGTTCGGCGCGTTCCGCGCTCAGGTCGGCGGACCGGCCGCAGCCGCCGAGAACCGCCCCGTACGCTCCGGTACGCCCGAGGACATCGCCATCCTGCTCGGCTACGCCCGCAAGGTGATCATCGTCCCCGGCTACGGACTCGCGGTGGCCCAGGGCCAGCACACGATCCGCGAACTGGCGGACCTGCTCGCCGCGCGCGGCGTGAAGGTGGCGTACGGCATCCACCCGGTCGCCGGCCGCATGCCCGGCCACATGAACGTGCTGCTCGCTGAGGCGAACGTGCCCTACGAGGCGCTGCTCGAAATGGACGAGGCGAACTCGGAGCTCTCCAGCGCCGACGTCGCCCTCGTGGTCGGCGCGAACGACGTGGTCAACCCGGCCGCGAAGACGACGCCCGGCGCACCGATCTACGGCATGCCGATCATCAACGTGGACCAGGCGGCCGCAGTGGTCTTCTGCAAGCGCTCACTGCGCCCCGGCTTCGCGGGCATCGAGAACGAGCTGCTCTACGACCCCAAGACCACGCTGCTGTTCGGTGACGCGAAGGAAAGTCTCGGCAAGGTGGTAGCCGCCGTAAAGAGCCTCTAGGCCCAACCCTCGGCCACCCCCCACCCCCAGCCTTACCTCCTGGCCTCAGCCCCCGCTCACCTGCCCCTACCTAGCCCTCTATAACCTTCTATCGCTCATGTCCTATAAAGCCCTACACAACTCCATACAGCCGGTCCCCCGCGTCCCCCAACCCCGGGACGATGTAGCCGTGCTCGTTGAGGTGCTCGTCCACCGCGGCCGTCACCACCGTGACCGGGATCGACCCGTCCGCGAATTCCTCTTCCAGCTTCGCGATGCCTTCCGGCGCCGCGAGCAGGCAGATCGCGGTCACGTCACGTGCCCCGCGCTCGGCCAGCAACCGGATCGCCGCGACCAGCGTGCCGCCGGTGGCGAGCATCGGGTCCAGCACATAGCACTGCCGGTCCGAGATGTCGTCCGGCAGCCGGGTGGCGTAGGTCGAGGCGGTCAGCGTGCCTTCGTCGCGCACCATGCCCAGGAACCCGACCTCGGCCGTCGGCAGCAGCTTGACCATCCCGTCGAGCATCCCGAGCCCGGCCCGCAGGATCGGCACGACCAGCGGCTTCGGCGCGGCCAGCCGTACTCCGCGGGCCAGTGCGACCGGCGTGACCACGTCCACCGGGAAGACCCGCACGTCCCGCGTCGCCTCGTAGGCGAGCAGGGTGACCAGTTCGTCGGCCAGCCGCCGGAAGGTCGGCGAGTCCGTGTTCAGATCGCGCAGCGTGGTGAGCTTGTGGGCGATCAGCGGGTGATCGGCGACGTGGATGCGCATGCACGGAGTCTATGCGGGCAATCATCACCCTCAAGACGGTTGTGCCGTCCTGACGAGCAGGTAAGGTCGAAACAGCGGAAGGAAACGGCCGAACAAGGACGAAAGGGGCCCAGAAGTGGCCGACCGCGGCCGGACGAGCGAGAACCCCGACGACGACGCACGCGCCGACCACGCCACCCAGCCTGCGGTGGGCGGTCCGGAGCAGATCAACGGTGCACCTCGCGTATCCAGCGCATCCGGCAAATCCGGTGCGCCCGACACCGTCCATCCCCACCCCGAGGACGCCGACTCCGAGCGCAACCGCAGGATGCGCCGCGCCCAGTTCCTGGCCGACCTCGCCGAGGCCCGCGAACTGCGCAAGCGGGTGGCCCCCCGCCGGGCTCGCGCCGCCGAGCTGCACGCGCGAGTACTCCGTACCTTTCGGTACTGATCCACCGGCCTGATCTGCCTGACCATCCCGTCGATACGCACGTTCCAACCGGTGCCGAGGAGCATCGCTATCTGTCACGATGCGAAGTGCGAGCATCGTTCATGAAGCGTGATGCATGTATTGCACCGGTTCGTGGTACGCATCGGCTGGAGAGGACGGACATGGCACGGCGGGCGGACTACCTGGAGTTCGACGACGAACTCGTGGACTTCGCCGTCGCCGCCTTCCAGGAGGACGGGCGGTGGGCGGCCGTGGGTCTGCCTCCCCATGTGGCCGAGTCGCTCGACGCGTTCCTGTTCGCCTTGCACCAGCAGAACTCGGAGGGCCCTACGGTCGGTCTGGTCGGTCTGGGCGACGAGTACTTCGTGGCGGCCAGGCCGGTCGGCCGGGACGTGCGGCTGTTCCTGTCCAACGTGGCGGTCGCCGTGGACGACCGGATCGCCGGGGACGTGGTCGAGCGGCTGCACCCGGCGGCCGATCCGCGGGAGACCGCCGAGGTGCCGATCGGGGACCTGGAGATCTTCGCCGACCTGGGGCTCGGCGCGCTGGACCTCGCGGCGGTCTGCGAGCGGTTGCAGTTCGAGCGGGACCTGGGCCTGCGCGAGGCCGTCGGGGGGATAGCGTCCCGGATCGGATTCGGCGACCAGTTCGCCCTGGCCGCCCGGCGGGACGAACAGGTGGACGAGTGGCGTGATGGTTGAGTTCGAGTAGTGGATTTCGAGTGGTGAGATCGGCCGCGCGGACTGGTCGACCGCGCGGTCATGGGATGCGAGGGGAGAGTGTGCTCGCCGTGGCGTACTTCGCCGCACTGCTGGCGCGGTCAGCGGACCGCTGGACGGCCCACGACGCCGATCTGGACGAGATCGAGGACGTCGCCGGGCTGGTGGAGTTCATGCGGGAGGCCCCGCAGGACGATGAGGAGGAGGACGAGCCGGACACCACCGTGCTGCTGCTGGAGCAGGAGGACGTGTGGTTCGCCGTGGTCCGCCTCGACGCCGAGGAGGACCCGCGGCTGTTCGTCTCCGACATGGCCGCGGTCTCCCGGTCGGCCTACGGGGACCTGCTGCTGTCCGCCGACCTGGTGCCGGTCGGCCCGGACGGCCGCCCCACCGAGGAACCCGCGACCGGCGACGGCGACGGAGACAGCACCGAGGATAGTAACGGTGGCGGTGACGAGGACGAGGACGAGACCGGTGAACCCACCGTCCGACCAGACCTAGCTAACCTCGACGCCGCCGATCCCGCCGGACGTCGCCCACGGCGCTCCGGACCGGCCGGCGACGCCGAGCTGCTGGCCGACTTCGGAGTCCGCGCGGCCAAGCTGGTCGGCCTGTGCGGAGGCGGTCTGCCACCCGCAGAAGCACTGGCCGACCTAGCCGAAGCCCTAGGCGCCGCAGACGAGCTAGAGGAAGTCCGCTGACCTCCTCGGCCCCACCGCCCACCCCCGCGTCGTCGAGCTCAGTGCCGCCCAACGCCGTGCCCTCCACCCCGACGCCGTCCACCCTGACGCCGTCCAACCCACTGCCCTCCACCCCGGCCCCGGCGCACTCGAACCCAGCATCGCCCACCCCAGCATCGCCCACCCCGGCGCCGTCCGACATTGCGCCGCCGAGCCCGACGTCACCCAGCACCACGTCGTCTGCCCCCACTCCGATCACCCCTACACCGATGACCCCCACACCATCCGCCCCCACCTCACCTGCCCCCGCCGCCCCATCTGGCCCGCCCGCCCTACCCAACTGGCTCGTCGCCCGCTACACCCCCTGGATGCGTGAGGCGCTGGCCGAAGCCGAGCAAGCCCCACGCACCGGCGACGTCCCGATCGGCGCGGTAGTCGTCAACGCAGAGGGCCAGATCGTCGGCCGAGGCCGCAACGTACGCGAGGCGGACGCCGACCCGGTCGGCCACGCCGAGATCGTTGCGCTGCGAGCGGCGGCCCAGACAACAGGCGCGTGGCGACTCTCCGGGCACACCCTCGTCGTCACGCTCGAACCCTGCGCCATGTGCGCTGGCGCGGCGGTGCTGGCCCGGGTCGACCGGATCGTGTTCGCCGCCTTCGACCCGAAGGCGGGCGCGGCCGGCTCGCTATGGGACATCCCGCGCGATCACCGGCTCAACCACCGCCCCGAGGTCGTCGCGGGGATTCTCGCCGCCGAGTCCCACGAACTGCTTGAGAAATTTTTCGCGTCACACCGGCCGGTCCGGTAAGGTTCTCCCCGGTGACGTGTCCGAGCGGCCTAAGGAGAACGCCTCGAAAGCGTTTGTGGTGCAAGCCACCCGGGGTTCAAATCCCCGCGTCACCGCCAGCTGAGGGCCGGTAGTCGTATCAACCGACTACCGGCCCTCTCGCTTTGCTGCTCAACACATCAGCTGCACATCAGCTGCATTTACCCGTCGCGTTCGGGGGTGCCGTCTGCGGCTGCCGCGCTTGCTGTACCTGCTTCAACGCTGCTGATACCTGATCAGGACTCGCTAGCGCGGTGTACGCGGTGCCCAGCACCAGATCGATGGTGTTGTCCGCACGCGTGTCAGCACGTAGTTGCGAGCCGACGACCTCGGCTGCGACGACTCGCATTGCGGCGGCGTCGGCCAGAGCGCCGCGCACCTCGGCGGCGGTGCCCAGGTTTGCCTTGAGCGGATCGTTGGTGACCTTGTCGATGGTGAAGCCGCGCTGCTTGAGGACCGCTGCTGCTGCGGCGGCCAAGCCGTGGCGGTTGGTCGAGTTGTAGACGTTCAGCTTGATCTGAGCCGCCGTCGGCAGTTGCCCGGCGAACGTCCGCGCGGCTGCTGCTGCGGCAGCGTCGGCCCTCGCCGGGCAACTCCCGGCCGCCGGAACCTGCGATGGTGAGCCGATCAGCGTGCCGACCCCGTAAGCTCCGGTGCCGACGAGCACGAGCCCGGCAGCGCCAGCGGCGATCATGCGGCGTCTGCGCCGGGTCCGGCGGCGGAACGGCACGTACTGGTCCTCCGCGCCGACCCGGAACTTCTTGCCCCCGATCTCCTTCGCCGACCGCGAGGCGGTGCTCCCGTCGAGCTGAAGCGGCTCATCCTGCGGACCCGGCTGTGGGTCCGTGGCCGTGGCGTTGGCAGAGTAAGCGGCTGGCCCGTCCGCGGCGGTCTGCGCGGGCGGCTCGCCGAGCGGCTTGTCCTCGGACGGCCCGGGGTGAGAAGGCGTCAGATCCATGCCCAGACGGTACCCGGACACTTACCGACGGTAATCTTCAATCGAGGTCGAGTACCCGCGCATGGAGTACAGTCCGCTGCTGCAACGCGGCGCGCACCGCCCGGTGCAGGCCGTCCTCCAAAAACAGCTCGCCGCGCCACTTCACCACGTGCGCGAACAGGTCTCCGTAAAAGGTCGAATCCTCGGACAGCAGCGCGTCCAAGTCCAACTGGCGGCGCGTGGTGACCAGCTGGTCAAGCCGCACCTGCCGGGGCGCGACCTCCGCCCAGCCCCGTGACGAACGCCCGTGGTCGGGATATGGGCGCCCGTCCCCAATCCGCTTGAAGATCACCCAAATAGCCTACCGGTTGGCAGCCTCGCGCTCCGCGTGTACGCGCTCCGCGTTACGTAACAAGTCCCGAATCAGTGGTGACGCCGCGTCATCTGACACCGCATGCAATGGTGCCGGATGGTCAGCTAAAGAGGGGCCCCGATCACAGCATGTGATCGGGGCCTCGTCCGGCGGAGGATACGAGATTTGAACTCGTGAGGGGTTGCCCCCAACACGCTTTCCAAAATCCGCCGCAACCGTTCAGTGAGCTGCACGAATGGCATGACCTGCCGAGATGGCAGCTGCCGTGCAGCTAGAGCAGTCCGAGTCGGCCGTGCGAACCGGGCCGAACTGAGACGGGAAGCGAGACGGCCCGTCTCAGTCCTCCGCGCTGGTGGGCGCAGAAATTTGACCACGAGTCGGCCGTAGCGCCGTACCCTAGAAGTAGCGGGCTGTTCAGGGATGAGCCGGAGGTACCGATGACGACGAACGCCGCAGAGCCGGAGCCGTTTCCACCTCGTCATGAGCCGACGCTGGAGGAGATCATCCGCGAGAAGCAGCCGGGGGCGGACTACAGCTTGGCCGACTTCGCGGAACTGAACCCCTTCGAGTCCGATGAGGAGATCGACGAGTTCATCGCCGCAGTGCGCGAGTGGCGCAACGAGAGCCTGGCGTGAGCGCCCCTGCCGTTCTGCTCGACACCGATGTCGCCTCGGCCGAGTTCAAGCGCAAATCTTTGCCCATCTTGGCGAGAGTGTCCTCCGCCTATCGCCCGGTGATCTGCTTCGTCACCTTCGGCGAGATGACCAAGTGGGCTGAACTGCGCTCGTGGGCGCCGCACAACCGCACCCGCCTTAATCAGTGGCTCACCTTGATGCCGACAATCCACAGCAGCGACAGCATCGCTCGGACCTGGGGCGAGTTGTCTGCTGCCGCTGTCCAGCGGGGCCGGCCCCGCCCACAGAACGACATGTGGATCGCAGCTGTGTGCCTCACTCACGGAATTCCGCTTGCGACGCTGAACCTGAAGGACTTCGAGGACTTCGAGTCGCATCACGGGCTGCGTATCATTAGGGCGTAGCGAACTACTCCGGTGGCTGCCACGCCGCCGACTTCGCCTGGTATTTCCTACGCTCAGTCCCGATCCAAATTTGCCGGGCTATCCTTGCGCCAGGGGGACAGAATGCCAAAACAACTCACTGTCCATAATGCCACGATCGCCACGGCCGCCGTCGAGATTAAGACGCTCACGATCAGCGGCAAGCAGGTCACCCTCGCGGTATTTCGCCAGCTCCGCGAAGAAGCCCTCATTGCCGAGGACGGAACGCTCAACGGCATTCCCTGGGGATACGTCAACTACCACCCTGACAAGTGTGCCGATCACCGCCCGCACCGACACTATGTCTGGCAGGGAGGCGACGAACTCCTACGATCGAATATAGTAAGGGTTCCGCAGTTCGATTTCGCATACGGGCGTGAAGGTGCATCGCAATCATTCTCGGTAGAGGATGCGGACTTGGTACTCAATGGCCGCGTCCGCGAGTGGCTTTATGGACGTCGCGACACTGCTCCGCTAATACGACGCAACGAATACAGCTCAGCGCACAAGCAAGAGCGCACCCTGGCTACCAGATTTGGATTCACAGTCGAAGCCATCGCATCTGATGCGGCATTGAAAGCAGCCAGCAAGAAGGTCGAACTCGACAATAGCCAGGAGTCACTGGATCAAGCCAAGGCCAGAGTGGCGAATAAACCCGATAGCCTCGACACCCCGCCATGGCGCCGTGACGACCTCACTGGATACCAGAATCGTGTCGTCGAAAACACTGCTGCGCTCGCCGAAGCTATTGCTGAGCTTGATGCGGAGATCGGGGATGTGCCCCAAGCGGAACTTGAGGCTGCGCTGGCCGCAGTCCTACAAGCTGAGGCTGACCGACGCCAGAGGCACCGCGATGTTCGCGAAGCCTTGGACGCACTCCCGCAACTCTTTATAGCGGTTTGAGGCGCATCGCCTGAGTTTGGCCATCACTTGCGTTGTTCCTGGCGTGATCGCCTTGCCGCTGTCGGGCTGGCCATTGCTGTCATCGCCGAGCCGACCATACAGGCCTCCCGGCATAATCAGACGAGCTGCCAAGCAATGAAAACTCGCGCCCGGTCCGTACCGCGTGCACGACGGTGGTGTATTCTTGGCCGCCGGTCCTAATGCTCCGCCAGAAATTTAGGCTGGACTAAACCTGAGCCTCTAAAGGCTAGTCATGGCAACGTGAAAATGTCTGCCAGAAACCCTGTCGACGGCGCTACTAAGGCATGCTTTACGCTCGAACAGAGCGCCGGAGACGCGGTGTGGTAGGTCTACTGTGCGCACGTGTCTGAAGCCGTTCGCCGCATAATATGCCTGAAGCCGCGTATTGGACTTGTTGGTATCTAACCGCACCCATGTCCGACCGGCGCGCACCGTATAGTCGGCAGCGAAGTCGAGTAGCAGGGCGCCGATACCATGGCCAGCGTGGGTGCGAGTCACGGTCAATCGGTGAACGTATAGCGCGTCGGGTGGTTGCGGACCCCATAGCTCTGGATCTGGCATCTCGTCGATTGACACAGTCGCGATGAGTGGGCCGTCTTCTTGAATTCGGACGGCCCAGACTTCACCGCGCGCAATTCGCTCGGGTACCGGGCCAGGGCCATCGCGAAGCCACGAAATCCCACGGCCAGCAAGCCACGCCGACGCTTCTGTAAGCAGCGCCTCAACCTGCTCGGCGTCCCTGCTAACCGCCAGGCGTACACAGAGCATGCGATTACCCGGCAAGTTCGTACTGGATGACGTGTCGGTCTGCCGGCAGCACAGTGACAGCGACCCGCACAGCTCGTGCGTCGCCGTCGTACCCGGTACGCGTGTGCTCCTGCACGGGAATGCCGGCACCGATGTGAAGAGCGTCAGCCTCGTCAGGCGTCGGCATCCTGGCCATGATCCGGTCTAGGTAGCGG
>NZ_DASYZI010000458.1:0-10687 GCF_035946395.1 Actinocrinis sp. | reverse complement strand
GTGGCGCCAAGATGCTTGACTACCTCGACTACCTCGGCCAGCGTCCGCAGACGCACCCCGGGGCTGACGGTACATCCCCGCTCGGCCAGCAGCGGACGAATCTCACCCACGGCCCGGGTAATGGTGGAGCGGTCCACCTCGAACCAGCAGGCCAGCACGCATGCGTGACCCCGTGGCGCAGGTGCACGAGAGTGGCCGACAGCCGGTCGACGAACACCAACCGGTGCTTCGCGCCCGCGCCGCCCGACCGCTTGCGCGGCCGAGCGGCGAGCGTGGCCTGGTGCTGCGCCTTCCACAGCGGACTCACCTCGGCGACGAGCTCAGCGAGCACATCCACCGACAGTCCCGTGATCCTTCGATTGCTGATGATCGCCGCACGCATCACGGCCCCACACCATGCGGCCGCGGCCCAGTATCAAGAGCCTGGCGTCTCACGGCCTACCATGCACGAGGTCGTAAGAGCTGATGAAGTCGGTGTTGGCGCCTACGTCATGACCAAGAACTGGTCGAACGCCCATGGCACGCTCCCGAGACCGTTGGAGCCCATCAGCACGACTCGCACGTACTGCGCCGTCTGCGACGGGAAGCCGGCGATATCGGGCGTCCCTATGCCCTGGCACGTGGCCACCGTCGTCCACGAACTCCCGTTGCTCGACACCTGTACTTGATACGGGCCGGCGTAGTCCTGGGTCACCTCGGGCGAGGCCATCTCGATCTCGTTGAAGGTGTGTGCCGAGCCCATGTTGACCGTGTATGTCTGGCCCGCCGCCTGGCTTCGCCTGCTTTGGAAGGAGGTCACGCTGGTGTCGTTGACGGCATTGGTGATCGCGTTCTGGGCTGGGGAGGCGGTGCTGCTGTTGAAGCCGGCGGTGAAGCCCGACTCGTCGAGCTGGGACTCCCCCGTGCCCGAGGCACCGCAGCTGGCGGCCGAGCCACCGACGACCCATGGGAAGGAGACAGAGTTCTGGTACCCGTACGAGTCGGTAGCGGTCACCGTGATCACGTTGCTTTCCTGGTACAGAGCCGTCCCCGTGATGGCGCCGGTGGACGGATTCAGGTACAGACCCGCGGGCAGCCCAGTGGCGGTGTAGGTCAAGATCTGGCCCGAGGCCGAGTCCGACGCGCTGAGCTGGAGGTTGACGGCGGCACCGACGGCGGTGGACTGGTTGCCCGGGCTGGTGAGGGTGACGGTGTCGGGACCAATCGCGCTGGCCAAGCTGAGGGACCCGGTGAGCGGCAGGTTGGCGGACGAGTCTCCCACGCCCACGGCATAGGTGCCCGCCGGTGCCGTCCACCCGCCCCCGTCAGGGTCGGGGCCTGACCACGCCGAGGGGAAGAGGTTCGCCCCCGGACCCGCCCAGTAGGTGAGGTCCTTGACCGGGACGCTGAAGGTGATCGTGGTCGATGCTCCAGGGTTGAGGCTGACCCGCTGGAACGCCTTCATCTGCCAGGGCGGCTCACCGGTGGTCGAGGGGTCACCGATATACAGCTGGGCCACGTCGGCCCCGGCCACACTTCCGGTGTTAGTCACCGTGGCGCTGACCGACGCCTGCCCGGCAGCGTTGAACCCGGTGACCGAGAGGTTGGAAAACGCAAAAGTGGTGTAGGACAGGCCGTAGCCGAAGGGGAACAGAGGCGTCAGGCCCTGCGACTGGTACCACCGGTAGCCGACGTCGATGCCCTCGTTGTAGGCGACCTGACCACCGGAACCGGGCCACTGCTGGCTGGTGGACGCCGGCACCTGGGACAGGCTGGTGGGGAAGGTGACCGGCAGGTGACCGGAGGGGTCGACGCTGCCGAACAGGATGTTGGCGAGCGCTGGGCCGTCCTCCTGGCCGGGGTACCACGCGTCGAAAACCCCGGCCACCGAGGACAACCACGGCATGGTCACGGCGGAACCCGCGTTGAGCACCACGATGGTCCGGGGGTTTGCCGCAGCCACATCGCTGATCAGGGTGTCCTCGGTACTGCCGAGGTCGATGCTGCTGATGTCCGAACCCTCGGTCTCGTCGTAACCGCCGAAGACGATGGCCACGTTGGCGGCTTGCGCCGCCGCCACCGCGCTGGAAGCGGTGGAGCCGTCGTTGTAGGTGACCGTCACCCCCGGCGCCGCCGCCCGGATGGCGGCCAGCGGGGTCTGCGGCACCGCCGACGCGTTGACACAGGCGCTGCCCCCGCCCGAGTAGGGGTAGTTGTTCGCCGGCTGGCCGTACACGCAGTTCTGGTCGGACACCGACGGGTTGGCGTTGGTGCCGATGACCGCGATCGAGCCCACCGAGCCGGCGCTGAGAGGCAGGAGGCTGCCGGCGTTCTTCAAGAGCACGGTGCCCTCTTCAGCCACCTGAAGAGCGGTGGCGACATGGGCCGAGGTGGTCACCGTGTTGTTGATGTTTCCGGTGTTGCCGCTGTCCATGACCCCTGACGCGAACATCTCGGTGAGGATGCGCGCGACCGCGTCGTCGAGGTAGTTCCTCGGCACCGCGCCGTTGGAGAGAGCTGTGACAAGGCCCGAGCCGAAGTAGCTGTCTTTACAGCACCCTGCCGACCCGGACATGTCCATGTTCTCACCGGCCTCGATGGACTGGGCCGTGCTGTGGGTCCCTCCCCAGTCGGAGGTAACGAAACCCTGGAAACCGAACTGGTTGTTGAGGTCGCCCAGTTGGTAGGCCTGCTGGCAGGCTGGTGAAGCGTTGGGCTGGCTGTAGGCGCACATGACGGAGTCCGCCCCGGCGTTCACCGCTGCCTGGAAGCCGGGCATGTAGATCTCCTGCATAGCCCTTTGCGTCACCACGTCGTCGTCGTTGGAACCGTTGCGGCTGGTCTCCTGGTTGTAGACGTCGTAGTGCTTCACCTGGTCCATGATGCTGCCCTGGCTCTGCAACCCCTGGATGTACGCCGCTCCCATCTGGCCCGACAGGTAGGGGTCTTCGCTGAAGGCCTCAAAGGCCCGCCCCCAGCGGGGATCCCGCACAATGTTGATGGTCGGCCCCAGCTCGACGTTGACCCCCTTCCCGAGGGACTCCGAGCCGACCACCGCCCCGTACTGCTGCTCCAGACCGGGATCCCAGGTGGACGCGGCCGCCACCGCCCCAGGCAGCTGAGTCACCCCCTGGAGCTGGTCGCCCACGCCCAGGGGCCCATCCTGGAGATTGATCGAGGGGATGCACAAAGAGGGTATGGCTCCGGTATTGCCCACATAGCTGCCGGCGCCGCCGTACACCAGACCCTCCTCCTCGGTCAGCGTCATGTTCGCCATCACCGCTTCGACCCGCTGGTAGACGGGGGCAGTGGAGCCAATCCACGGACAGGACGCGGACGCCGCAGAGGCGGGCGCGACGCCGGACGAGGAGAATAAGCCCGCTGAGACAGTGGCGAGAGCCAGCGCCAGGATGAAGGTACGCGAGGCGCGCCGCCTCGATACACCGTGCGGTGTGCGAGATGCATGGGACACGGGGGACACGTGCACGATGCCTCCAGATGCCTGTCGGACCGGCGCTGCACGACAGGTGATCAATGTTGCCTGATATAACAAATCCGCAACGCGGATGTAACACCCAGCAACAAGCACTGTCAATGGCGCAGACGCGCAGACCCCGCTCTGGCCGCCCAGTGAAGATGGCCGGTCGCCGAGTGGAATCGCCCCCGGCTCTCACTCGACTTTCTCGTCCTCGATGAGCCGCCATGGTGGCGGCGATGGTTTGGTAGAGCAGAGTTCTGTTGCGTGGCAGCGCGGAAGTCGACACTGCCAGATACTGCTGGTTAATTCGTGAGGGTGGTGTGCAGCCTGAGTAGTCGGCCGGTATGGCCGCGGCTGATGGGCTGGTCAGTGAGGCAGAGGTAGGAGTCGAGGCGGATCACATTTATTGCGGTGGCGGCGATGTAGTGTTCGAGTTCGACTTTCTTGATGCCGCAGTATTTTGCTTTGCGCAGGCCGACCGTGTTCGCTGCTTGGTTCATCGTCCCCTCGATGCCGGCGCGGCGCTGGTAGTCTGCGCGCCAACCCTTCGAGCTCTGGGCGCTGCGGGCAGCCTGTTGCTGTTCGTGAATCTCGCGGGGGTAGACAGTGATCCCGCGGCGGCGGATCTTGCTGCTGGTGTACGCGGGCTGAGCGTCGCAGGTCCAATAAGCGCGCTGCGGGAAGGCGATGTAGATCTTCTCGACGCCGTCGTGAACCCGCGGGTTCCAGTGCGCCGAGGTCTGTCCCTGCGAGCAGGTGGCGGTGTGGGTGTCGTAGTCGATGGTGAAGCCGTCGCGGCTGTAGCCGTTGCTTGTCTTGGTCTGCCGGGAGCTGTCGCCCAGCAGCACGGTGATCATTGTGATGCCATGCTCGCGGCGAGCATGTTCGGCACGCTGGGGTAGCCCGAGTCCAGGTAGTGCCTGTCCGCAGCCAGGTCCCGGCCGGCGAGGTCCTGGTGGACCGGGACGGTCGCGGCGTTGTCGGGCACGGTGGCGTCGGTGGTGTGCACGTTGGTGATCAGGTTCGGGACGTGCGGCCCGGATTGCTCCGCCTGGTCGGCCACACCGTCGCAGGTCTCGGTCAGGTGCAGCTTGTACCCGAGCCAGAACAGCTCCTTGCCCTTCGCGGCCCACCGGGCATCTGGGTCGTACGGGCTGGCCAGGCACCCTTGGGACGGCAGCACTCCATCCTTGTTCGCGTCGCGCCGCCGCATCACCTCCCGCCCTCGGGTGTCGGTTTCCACCAGGAACATCTGGCGCAGCACCGTGCACAGCACCGCCACCTGTGGCAGCTCGCGCAGCCAGGCGAACTCGCCACGCTGCGCGTAAATCGCGCCCAACAGCGTCCGCCCGTCGCGGCCGTACTGGAAAGTGAGCGCGTCGCGCTCGGCCGCGTGCGCAGCAGGCTCCAGGCCGAGACCGGCGGGCCGTACCACGTGGTCCATTGCTCGAGGTCCACCGTCTCGGCCAGGAAGTGCAGGGCGACCGTGGCCAGCGCTTCGACCAGCGCCCGCACCGCCTCGCCGGCCAGCCCCATCGTGTTCAGATCACGCACCGCGCCGATCACGTGCGTCGAATCGGTGCGCTGCTTGCCCCCGCCCTTGACCAGACCCAACTCCCGGCAGCGCTCCAGCAGCCGGTCGAACGCGAGCCGAGCCAGATCGCTGCCAACCAACCGGGCCCGAAACTCCACCAGAACACTGTCATCAAAACCAGGATCGTCTCATTCGAGGCTCAGGGCGTATTTCCAGTCGATCCGCCCCGCCACCACGACCGCAGCCTGCCGATCCGTGAGCCACTCCACAAACTGCAAGACCATGACCAGCATCAACAGCGACGGCGCGATCCCCGACCTGCCCCACGCCCCGAACGCCCCGACAAAATCAGCATCCTGGAATACGACACCTCTACCAACGCCGGGCCGGCATCGAAGGCACCACGAACCAAGTAGCGAACAGCATCGGCCTGCGCAAAGCCCGCTACCGCGGACGCAAGAAAGTCCAGCTCGAATACTACCTCGGCGCCACCGCGATCAACATCACCAGGCTTGACGCCTACTTCACCCACCAGCCACTCGACCGCACACATAGCAGCCGACTGATACGGCTCCACGCTGCAACAACGAATTAACCAGCAGGATCCTGTTCCTGCCGGAAATTTCATCCGCGCAGGCCAGGGTACCCGAGCAGCCGTCGGATGAACGGCCCACCAGGGTCGGGTTCGTCGTCTGGATGGGTGCGCCCGGTTGCACCGTCCCGCGATCGATGCCCACGGTCAACGAAACACCTCGTCATGGGAGGTGTCGTTGATCGGGAGGTTCGCATGTCTGTGGTGACGATTCCCCTCAAGCCCGGCCCAACCGGCCGACCGCGTTGCAGCTACCGGGTGCACTGGCGCGACCCGGGCGGGCGGCAGCGTTCAAGGTCCTTCCGCGACAGCAGCGACGCGGCGGAGTTCGACACGCGGCTGGCCCTGGACCGGGACCGGCTGCGCCACGGCCCCGGGGACGCGCCGACGACGTTCGGTGCCGTCGCGGCGCGGTGGCTGGCGGTCAAGGCGGCCACCAAGCGCAAGAGCACCGTCATCTTCTACGAGAGCACCCTGCGCAACCACGTTCTGCCCGCCTTCGCCCACACTCCCGTCGGCGCGATCACCCGCGCCGATGTCCAAGACTGGATCAACACCCTCAGCGCGAAGGGCCTGGCAGCCAACACGGTCCGGCAGATCTACCGCGCCGTGTTCAAGCCATCATCGCCCTCGCCCTCGACGACGAACTGATCGCCCGCACCCCGTGCCGCCGCATCGAGCTGCGCGCCGCCACCAAGGCCGAGCTACGCCCGCTCGCCCCGGGGCAGGTGATGGCGATGGCCGCGGCCGTCCGCCCGCGCTACCGCGCGATGGTGATCCTGGCCGCGTGCACCGGGATGCGCTGGTCCGAGATCGCCGGCCTCACCCTCGACCACATCAACTGGCACGCGCACACCGCCACCGTGGACCGGCAACTCGAACGCAACGCCACGACCCCGGTGTTCACCCCGCCCAAGAGCAAAGCCGGAATACGCACCCTGCCACTGCCCACCCTCGCGATCACCGAACTACTGCGACACCTCTCGCAGTACTCGCTCGGGCCCGCGGGACTACTGTTCACCACCCGACCGACGCGGTACTGAACCAGAACAACTGGCGGCGCCGGGAGTGAAATCGCGCCCGCACCTGGGCGTACGGGGTGCCGCGGGACGTCACGTTCCACCGGCTGCGGCACACCTACGCGTCCCTGCTCATCGGCCAAAACGTGCACGAGAAGGTGCCGCAGGTGCGGCTCGGGCACGCCAGCGCCGCCGAAACCATGGACGCCTACGGCCACCTCTACCCCGACACTGACCAGACCACCAGGATTGCGATCGACACGGCGTTCCGTGTTGCCTCGAATGTCGCCTACGGACTCCACCACGGCCGCGGAAGCGGGAGAAACCGCAGGTCACACAGCAGATGCTCGTGGGCGCGTGGGACTCGAACCCACAACCTACGGATTAAAAGCTCCGCTATCCGGCGTTCGTGGTACGGCAATAACTGCATGACCTGCATCGATACGTACAAAGTGCCTCTACGGCAGTACGAGCCTACTGCGCGATCCTGCCTGAACTGAGACGGGGCACGAGGATTGAGCACATCCAAGTGTCAGGGACGAAAGTACTTTCATTCGTCGTCTTCGAGTGTGCGTTGGGCGATGTCCGGTCGGTCGGTTGCTGACGGTGGGGGCGTTATGCGTAGTCCTGCGCTGGTCAGGATAGTGAGGTCCAGTGTCCAGTTGGTGTGGTTACGGTGTTCCCAGATGGCGAACGCCTCGCTCACATGCTGTTCTAATGCCCGTTCATCCATGCCCGTGATCATGCGTAGGTGATTGCGTGCTGCGCCGTCAGTCCCCTTGATCTGCGCCAAACCGAAGTGCGTCGCGCCGTGACACCACGTACACAGGCAGACCAGCCGACGAAGCGCCTGAACTCGTGTGGCCTGTTGATACTCCCAGCGTTCGTGGGCCTCAAGCCAACGACCGACAGAGCGATCCTCACCCTGTCCACATGCCTCGCACTGGTTACCTGCCCGTGTCACGATCATGCGTCGCAGCCGCTCCCAGTCGCGTTGGTCGACACACGAGCGGACGTTGGTGAACCAACAACTACTGGGCACCAAGTCGACGAACAGTCCCGCCCCGAAGGCTCGATCCTCGCCAGGCAGCAAATCAGGCACCGGCGGCTGCGCGCTCCAGGGCTCAAGTTCCCGCATGTCCGGCCGCGGCGCATACCAGCGCTTGGCAGCAGAATCCCAGCGTGCACCGAAGGACTTGGCTTGATCCTTCTGCGCATACGGAACATCCAGCCAGACCCGTTCCACGATCCCGCGCCCTCCGCACTCAGGGTTCTACAGACAGCCGATACAGAGTCAGAGTAGTCCCAGGCCTGGCGCTGCCGGCCTCAGAAGTCTGATTGACTTAGTTCCGCAGCCGTGCTGGGTTTTCGCGCGCTTACGGTGGCGACGAGGGATCTCGATGCACCCAGGGGCGCGCAGCAGCGCAGCGGGCCAGTTCGTGTCTGTACGACCTGCTACAGATGAAAGTAAGAGCTCGTAATAACCACGGGCCATGGTGGAGCAAGAGGTACGCAATGCCGCAGGGGAAGTACTACCGGCGTGGTCACTGGGTAAGCAAGGGCAAGCGCAAAACGAAGCTGAGCGGCTGGACCATCGTCGCTGTGGTGGTCGTACTGGCGTGGCTCATCTCGCACTCAGCCACCAACAGCAGTGCGCAACCAGCACCAAAGCCGAGTGTGTCAGCATCGACGTCCTCTACCCCACGGTGAGCAGACGACGCCGCTCACTGATCACGCCTCGCAAACCCCGCGGTACAGGCGAGTGGGTAGCGGCGGCAGTCGTCGGTGTGATCCTTTCCGCGGCGCTGCGGCAGGGAGCCCACGCGGCGATGTCCGCACTACCAGCTATCGCGCTCATCGTTGTCCCGGTCGGGCTTGGCTGCGCAGGACTCGTCGTCACGGCACGACGCGCGCGTAGGAGCGCTCTGGCTCGTGCGGATCGGCATCGGTTAACGGGCGTTCGTCTGGCACTGGCACAGCTCGATACGCTCGACCCGACCGGGTTCGAACACGCGGTCCGCGACCTGATGATCCGCGACGGGATCAACGCCCGGCACGTCGGACAACGCGGCGACCAAGTCGCCGACGTCCTCGGACAAGACCAAACCGGACGGATCTTCGTCGCCCAATGCAAACACACCACCACCGCAGCACGAGTACCCGTCCGAATAATCTACGAAGTCAACGGCACAGCACGACCAGTCCACCGCGCCGACGAAGCAATCATCGTCACCAACGGCGGCTTCACCCGCGACGCACGAATCCAAGCAGCAAAATTCGGCATCCACCTCATTGACCGCGACCGACTCCACCAATGGGCACACGACGGAGTAACCCTACAAACAATGCTCCGCTACCCTGTTACGCTGCATTGACGGAACTCTCCGGCGCTCTGCCCCAAGTATCGCATGAATTTAATTGACTGAATTTTGTTAGCGTCGAGAGGGCATTTTCTCTGTCGCGCCGTGAGCCAAGGACAGCAGTCTGGGCTGCGTGGACCGGCCTGAACCGAGACGGGCCATGGCTGTCCGCACTGCGTCTTAGGATGCAGCTATGGACCGTGATTGGATGCGACAGCAGCTTAAGGCGTTCGACAACCTCACGATGCGTTATGACGCTAACCGGAGGCCAGGCGATTACATCGGCGACCGGGCGCTCTACGAGGAGCTGCATCGGGCCGAGCCCACGGTTAAGCAGATTCTTGAACGACTTGATCCGCAGCTCGCTGAGAAGATCGACATCGATCGGATGGCGGGTGCAGCGATGGCGCGGAACGAGGTACACCGCGGCCTTGGCATCCTGGCCAACATGGACGAGTGGGCAGCACGCTTGGCACCGGATGCACCCACGCTGCCAGCTGACCGGCTGCATCCGTGGGTATGGGAGCCGGCCGCTCCCCTGTGGGCTGCGGAGGCGCGTCAAGACGCCATCCTTGCTGGTGCCCGCACAGTGAACCGCCGTCTCCAGCAGAAGCTCGACCGCCATGACATTGGCGAGACTGACCTCTGTCTCCAATCATTCGAGCCGAAGGACCCTGTTGCGGGCAAACCGCGGCTGCGCTTCGCAGGCGACCGTGATACTCCGATCTGGCACGCCCGACAGGAAGGGGCGAAGTACCTCGGAGCGGGCGCTTTCCTCGCGATTCGGAACATCGCTGCTCACGACGAGGCGTCATGGTCAGAGCAGGAAGGCCTGGAGTACCTTGCCACCTTTAGCGTTCTCGCTCACTGGATCAGTGAGTGCACAGTGGAATCCGCTTGAGCCGCAGGCGCCTGGTACCAAGAAGCGCCGGCCCTCTGGGGCTGGCTAGACGAACTGTGGCGCTGCCAGTGCTGTCGCTAGGCTACGCGGCGACGGGTTCGAGGTCGTCGAGCTTGAGGCTGAACGTTGTGGACTCGACCTCAGGGTCGGGCTCAGCGGGAACCTCCACAGTGATACGAGGGCCGATCGCTGACGTGTAGGTCTCGATCACGCGGGCGCGCACGATAGGGCCACCGAAGTTGAAGGCGACCACATCGCCAACGTGCGGAAGAGTCTTCACGGCGTGCCTCCTATCTGCTGCCATGGGTCGGTGATCGTGAACAGGTCACACAGGTGCTCTCCGACTACATGGTCCATCTTCTCAGTCAAACCGTCCAGTGAGCTGCGCCATTTCGCCACAGTGGCCAGGGTTAGCGTCAGGGACTGGATCTTGCCGCTCTCGGAGTGGGCCAGCGCGTTGCCGGCGTGGTTAAGGTCAAGGAGGTTGCTGTTCCACTTCCCCGCTCGCGCCGGCCATCTGGTCTTCAAGTCCGCCCACAGGTCCAGGCTGAAATACCGGAAGTCATTGCCCAGGTTGCCGGGATTAGCGTTGCCCTTGTCGAGCTGGCGGCCCTGAGTGAGCCGGATGCGCTGGTTCTGCTCCAGCTTCGGGTTACCGTTCGCGATGAGCTTCGCGAAGACCTTGAGCTTGCTCCGGTTTTCCGGACGGTTCCGGTGTGTCACGCCGCTTCGGGGGTGGCGTGTGTCTGTTCGTACTGCACGGGGCTGAGCATGTCGAGTGTCGAGTGACGCCGATGCGGGTTGTACCAGGCCTCGATATATTC
>NZ_DASYZI010000457.1:0-31657 GCF_035946395.1 Actinocrinis sp. | reverse complement strand
TCAGCTACGCCGACTTCGTGGACGACCTCGCTGCGGCCATCGCGTTCCTCAAGTCCACCGGGGAGTGGTACGACCCGCACCCCTGGCTCGACCTCTTCCTGCCCGACGGCGCCACCGACGCATATGTCACGTCGGTCGTGGACAGGCTGACGTTGGCCGACATCGGCGCGAGCGGCGTGGTGCTGCTCTATCCGGTGCCGACGGCGAAATTGAACGCGCCGCTGTTGCGAGTGCCGGACAGTGATCTGGCCTTCCTCTTCGCGGTGTTGCGGACGGCCTCGCCCGACACCGGCGCGCTGCCCGCCGCCGCGATGCTCGAAGCCAACCGCGAGCTTTACCTGGCGGCGCAGGCGCTCGGCGGCACCCAGTACCCGGTCGGATCGATCCCGATGACCAGCCGCGACTGGCGCCTCCAGTACAGCGACCAGTGGCTGCGCTTCAACGAGGCGAAGCACCGCTACGACCCGCACGGGATCCTCGCCCCCGGACAGGGGATCTTCGAGTCCGAATCAGCGGCGGCGAGCTGAGGACTCGTCCCGCGCCGGCCTTTCGTCTCCCAGCGGACGCGGATCATCCACCGGCCAACTCGTCGCCGAGCCGGGCCACGTGGTGGCGAACGGTCGAGCTGAGGGCGCCGGTGAACACCGTGTCAGCCATGGCTTTTACGCCCTCGTGCAAAGGCTGGCAGTGCGCTGACCCGGTGGCAGATCATTTGAACGGGATCGGGGCGGGCGGGGCGAAACCGGGGGCGCCACGCCCTGATCCCGACAAGGAGCGGCACGCTCTCGACGAGGGGGATGACGAACAGCCGGATCACGAGGGCCGCCGACGCAGGCCGCTGATCGACCGCTGATTCAATCGAAGGTGGTGTGCCCGGTGCGATCCGCCGGGCACACCACCTTCGGCCAGGTCAGGCATCCGCCCCCGCGCGACGCCTGCCCTGCGCCAGAAACACGACTGTGAGCACCAGCGCGAACAGTGAGACGCCGACCGAGACCGCGATGGCCGTGGTCATCCCGGGCAGCAGTTCGTGGTGCACGCTCGGCGAACCCGAGCCGCTGAGGATCGCGCTGACGACGGCGAGCATGATCGCGCCGCCGATCTGCACGCTGGTGTTCAGCAGCCCCGAGGCCAGGCCTTGTTCGTGGTCCGCGATACCCTTGGTGGCCTGCGCGTTGACCGCCGGGAAGCAGAGCGCGAATCCGACGCCGAGCAGCAGCATCGTCGGCAGCAGGAAGTCGGCGTAGGCCATCGACGGCTCGGTGCGCAGGAACAGCGCGTACCCGGCCATCAGAGCCAGCAGGCCGAAGAAGATCAGCCACGCCGTGTCCACCCGGCCGAGCACCGCCTCCATCCAGGTCGAGCTGAGCGCCACCAGCAGGCCAGCGGGCAGGAACCCCAGCGCCATGCCCAGCGGCGACCAGCCGAGCGAGTTCTGCACGTAGAGCGTGACGACGAACTGGAACGCCGAGTAGCCGCCGAACATCGCCGCAGCCGCGAGGTTGGCGTGCACGAGGGTGCGCGAGCGCAGGATGCCGAGGCGCACCAGCGGCCGGGAGTGGCGCAGTTCGATCGCGACGAACGCGGCCGTCAGCGCGACGCTGAGCGCGAGCAGGCCGATCGTGACCGGGCTGCCCCAGCCGCGGTTCGGCGCGTCCACCACCGCGTAGACCAGGATCAGCAGCGCGGCGGTGCTGGTCAGCGCGCCGGGAATGTCAAAGCTGCGCAGCTCGAAGTGGTGCGGGCGTATCCGCTCGGCGGCGCCGCGCGGGATCACCCGCAGGCCGGCCAGCACGAGCGCGATCGCCACCGGTCCGGGCACCAGGAAGGTGACCCGCCAGCCCACCTCGGTGAGCAGCCCGCCGACGACCAGGCCCAGCGAGAAACCGCTGGCACCGCAGACCGAGTAGATGCTCAGCGCCCGGTTGCGCGCCGGCCCCTCGGCGAAGGTCGTGGTGATGATCGACAGGCCGGCCGGGACCGTGAACGCCGCCGAGGCCCCCTTGACGAAGCGCAGCGCGACCAGTGCCAGGTCGTTGCTCAGCAGGGCGCTGATCACGGAGGCGGCGCCGAAGACCGCGACCGCGGCCAGGAACACCCGACGCCGGCCGAGCAGGTCGCTGGCCCGTCCGCCGAGCAGCATCAGGCCGCCGTAGCCGAGGATGTAGCCGGACACGATCCACTGGAGCGAGCCCGGGGCGAGCCGCAGGCTCGACCCGATGGACGGCAGCGCGACGCCGACCATCGACAGGTCGAGTGCATCGAGGAACAGCGCCCCGCAGAGCACTACCAGCAGCAGCCAGGTCGCCGGCGACCAGTTGACGTCGCGCACTGTGCCGGAGTGCGCGTCGGAGCGTGCCGCCACGGAGGGCACGGCAGCGGGGCGGGCGATGGAACGTGGGACGGCAGGTGGCAGGGCAAGCGATTGCGTCTCGGGCGGTGTCATGCGGGTAAGCTATATGCAAGCGCATTAAATGTCTAAGCATTTAATGCGCTTGCATCCTATGCGGGCGCGTTGCTACACTCTCGTGGTGACTCGGTCGATCGACGATGACGAGCTGGCGTCCGCCTGGCACGACCTGATGGGCCGGTACCACCGGATCACCTGCGCGCTGGACCGCTGCCTGACGACGGAGCACGATCTGACGGTCAGCGAGTTCGAAGTGCTTCAGGAGCTCTACGCGGCGGGGCCGCACAGCGAACCGCTGAGGATGAGCGAACTCGGCGAGCGCGTGCACCTGAGCCAGAGCGCCTTCTCCCGGTTGATCACCCGGCTTGAGCAGGCCGGCCTGGTCGAGCGCGCCACGTGCGCGGACGACCGCCGCTCGAACTGGACGCGGATCACCGAGGCCGGCGCGCAGCGGTACCTGGAGGCCCGGCCGACACAGCGGGCCGTGCTGCGCGACATGGGAGCGCTCGGCGCGCACTGAGGGCGGGCTGCTCGCCGCGCATCTCCCCGTGACGTCAAAGACATGATAGACAGTCATGGCTCGACAGCAGGCTGAGAACGCCGGGACGGGGAGCCATGGTCAACGGATATTCGGTGGTCGCCGACGTCAGCGGCACGACGCTGCGCATCGGCCGCTACGCCGCCGGATCAGGCCAGGTCGAGCAGGTGTCCAGGTTTCCGGTCGACGGCCTGGCGCGCCACCCGCACGACGACGCGGACAAGTCGCAGCGACGGGTCGTGGAACAGCTCGGCGACGAACTGGCCCGCTATCTCGACGGCCCGCACGCGCTCGGCGCGAAGACGGTCGGCGTCTCGTTCGCCGGGCCGGTGACCGCGACGGGGGTGGTGACCGCCGCCGCGGCGATCTGGGGCGCCGGAGCCGCACCGGTGGCGCTGGCCGAGCAGTTGACGCTGCGGCTGGGCCGGCCGGTCGTCGCAGCGAACGACGTCACCGCGGCCGCCTGGTGGTACGCCGCCACCGAATACGAGCCCTTCTGCCTGCTGACGGTCGGCGAGCAGATCGGCAACAAGATCTTCCGCGGCGGCGAGGTGCTGGTGGACGGCGCGGGCCACGGCGGTGAAATCGGGCACTGGCCGGCCGATCCGGGCCCCGACGCGGTGCTGTGCGCCTGCGGCGGCCGAGGTCATCTCTGTGCGCTGGCCTCGGGTCGCGGCGTCCTCGACGCGGTGCGCCGGGCCGCCGTCCGCCGACCGGAGGACTTCGCGCGCTCACGGCTGGCAATGGCCTGCGAAGGCGACCCGGCCCGGCTGACCGGCCTCGCGCTGGTGGCCGCGCTCATCGCCGACGACCCGTTCGCCACCGCCGTGCTGCGCAGGGCTCTGCGTTATCTGGCCAGCGCGGTCATCGCGGTGTTCACCGCGATCGGCGTGCGCCGCTTCATCGTCATCGGCGGATTCGCGATCGCGGTCGGCCGCCGCTTCATCGAGGGCCTGATCCAGCAGCTGCTGGATCTCGGCTGCTTCGGCCTGACCGAGGCCGAGATACGGGAGATGGCACGCCTCGGCCAGCCGGGCGATGACCACGGGCTGATCGGCATGGGCCGCCTGCTCGACGCCCACGCGGGCAGTCCGGCTTGAATCGAAGACAACCCGTTTACCTGTACAACTGACGACCTGATCATATGTCAGCAGACCTACGCGACAGCTCCATGCCTGCCATCGGCGGCGTCCGGGCGATCGGGACGACGCAGGCCGGAGCGGCGTACCCGTGCCAGCTCCGAGTTGCCGAGTTCGGCGGCGGCCGGCGGTTCGAGCACGAGTCCGGGCGTCTGGTCCCAGCCCGCCAGGCGGAATATGCGCAGGAAGTACGGCGAGAGCCGGCACACGGTCAGGCTGCGGCCCAGGCGGGAGAGATCGGCGGCGGCGTCCATCATCGCGCGCAGCCCCTCGACGCTGACGGTGTCGAGCCCCTCGCAGTCCAGGCACAGGTTCCCGGGCGCGGCCGCCGCGGCGCCGCGCAGCGCTCCGGCGAACCGCACCGCGTGCTCGGGCCCGAGATCGCCCCGGATGGCCAGGCCCGGCGGATCGTCCGTGCGGACCGCCCGGAACGACGCAGTATCCGACACGTGCTGCATCGATGTCACCGCCAACGGGGAATCGTGCGGTCGGGAGATCGGGAGAGTCGAGGGGTATCTTCGGCGTCTGCGACCAGCGTGTTACGGATGGTAGCGCGCCGCAACCCCACGTGACCAGGGGTGGCGGACGGCGCGGTCGCGCCTTTTCGCCACCGCGCGGCTACCGGTGCATGCCGACCGCGGCGTATCCGGAGTAGCGGGTGACGTCGCCGCCGAGCGGGTCGGCGCCGGAGTCGGGGTCCGGGCGCCAGTGGATCATGTCGACCAGGCCGGGTTCCAGCAGCTCGTAGCCGCCGAGCATGTCGAGGATCTGCTGCTTCGTGCGGTAGTGGATCTGGTGGCTGGCGCGCGTGTAGACGGCCTCGGCGCGGCGGGCGAGCTGCGGCTGGTAGTCGCTGGTGGCGTGTGTGATCGCCAGGTACGAGCCGGGGGCGGTCGCGTCGCGGTACGTGGCCACGACCGCCGCCGGGTCGTCCTCGTCCGCGACGAAGTGCAACACGGCGATCATCAGCACGGCCACCGGGCGCGACAGGTCGATCAGCCTGGTCAGCTCGGGATGGGACAGGATCGCGCCCGGGCGGCGCAGGTCCGCCTGGATGACGGCGGCCTGCGGGAAGTCGGCGAGCAGCGAGAAGCTGTGCGCGACGGCGACCGGGTCGGCGTCCACGTAGACGACCCGGGCGTCCGGATTGGCCGCGGCCGCGACCTCGTGCACGTTGCCGACGGTCGGGATGCCGGAGCCGAGGTCGAGGAACTGGTCCACCCCGGACGCCGCGAGGTGCCGGACCGCGCGGCGCAGCACGTGCCGCTGCGCGCGGGCGATCTGCGGCATGTCCGGCAGCACCCGCATGTACTCCTCGGCCAGCTCGCGGTCGGCGGCGAAGTTGTGGCTGCCGCCGAGGTAGTAGTCGTACATGCGCGCGGCTGACGGGACGTCGATGTCCACGTGTTCGGGAACCCACCGGGGACGGTGATCACTCGGCACGGCGTCTCCCTCGCTCTAGGGGGTGTCTGAGATGTCAGGCCGGATCAGGGCGCGGCGTATGGCACGTGCGATCGCAAGGCGGAGGCCCCACCTCTCGAAAGCCCCCAGCCGACCCACGGCTTCGGCACTGCGGTCACAGTGAACCTTGCGGTGCTGCGATCATACGCAGTCGTGGGGCGGACGATGAGCCTTCTGCCCCACGACTGCGCCATGCGAGTGCCCGTCAGACGGGCTCGGTCCGACCGACCGGCGTCGGCGGCCGCCACATCGGGTACATCATCGCGGTCGACGGCTTCCCGTCGGGGAACGGGATGGGTTCCGGCAGGTCCTGGTAGCCGTGCCGGGCGTAGAGCCGACGGCTGTCGAGGCTGGCGGCTTCAAGGTACGCCGCGACCGGTTCGGCCCCACTTGCCAGCTCTCGATGATGCGCGTCCAGCAGCGCGCTGCCGACGCCGCGGCCCTGGAGCGTCGGATGCACCGCCAGGATCGCCAGGTGGTCGTGCCGCTCTCCGGCCGGGTGGTGTTTGTCCAGCTGGGCGTCGAAGGCGCGGAAGCGGTCCACCCATCCTCCGGCGACGGCCGCGAGCCGCGCGTCGTACCCGGCCGGCGGATCGTCGTGGCCGGTGCCGTTCGGCAGCCACAAAGCAACCGCCGCGAGCTCGGGCGTGGTGTACACCGCGCCGGCCTCGAAGGCGTGGTCGACGTAGAGGCGGAAGTAGTCCGGGAAGACCTCCCGCCGCGCGACCGAGTCGGGGATCAGCCAGGTCGACGGCGGCAGGTCGTGGAACGCCAGCGCGATCAGGCTGCTCAGCTGCGCCGCGTCGCCCGGGTCGGCGCGCACCGCCTGCGCGGCGGCGGGCCCGGCGGTCACGCGCCCTCTCCCGCCAGCTTCCCTGCCGACGAGGCCGATGCGGCGACCGTGGCACCCTGGCCGGTGGCCGCGTCCGGACCGAGGCCGACCACCGCGTACACCTCCGGCCTGCTGGCGCGCAGGAAGAGCGCCCAGCCGACGCCGATCAGGGCGACCACGACGTACAGCGCGGGCAGCACCTTGCCGGCCGTGGACGGCGAGGTGTAGCCGAGCAGCAGCGAGTAGTTGTTCGCGACCAGGTACACCATGACCGCCAGGAGCAGCACCGAGACGCCCGGCGCGATCAGCCGCCGCCAGAGGTTCTCCTCCTCGGGATGCTGGGCGAAGTACCTGACCACGCCCATCGAGGTGAGCGCGAGCAGGATCAGGATGCCGAAGCCGCCGGTGGTGCCGAACCAGAAGAACAGGTCGGTCATCGGGTTCCAGCCGCCGATCGCGAAGGCGACGATGAACCCGAGGCCGATCACGCTCTGCACCGCCGATGCGGCCTTGGGCACGCCGTTGGTCCCGGTGCGCCCGAAGGAGCCCGGCAGCACCTGCTCGCGGCCGAGCGCGAAGGAGTAGCGCCAGCAGGCGTTGTGGAAGGCCAGCGCGGCGGCGAACAGGGAGGTCATGAACAGGATCTGGCCGGCGTTGTTCAGGAAGGCGTCGCCCATCCCGAACAGCATGCCGGGGCCCTCCTGCTGGGCGATCTTGGTGACGTTCCCGACGCCGTAGTAGGTCGACATCACCCACGACGCGGCGGCATACACCACGCCGATCACGGCGAGCGAGAGATACGTCGCAGTCGGGATGGTGCGGCGCGGGTGGCGGGCCTCCTCGGCGTACACCGGGGACTGCTCGAAGCCGACGTAGCCGAGCACCGCGGTGGCCAGCACCGCGCCGACCCCGCCCTTGGTCAGGTCGGACGGGTTCAGGGTGCTGAAGGTCACGTGGCCGCCCGCGGGGTGGGCCGCGCCGCTGATGGTCAGTGCGACGACCACGATCACCTCGACGGTCAGCAGCACCCCGAGCACCCGACCGCTCAAGTCCACCCGGATCAGGCCGAGCACCGTCACCACGGCCCAGGCCGCGAGCGAGTAGATCCACCAGTGGATGTCGACGTTCGCCTTCTGCTGTACGTACGCTTCGACCGTCGGTCCGAACATGCCGTACAGCCCGACCTGAAGCAGGTTGTAGGCGAGCAACGCGATCAGCGCCCCGGCGACTCCGGCCTCGCGACCCAGGCCCCGGGAGATGAAGGCGTAGAAGGCGCCTGCGTTGCTGATGTGCCGGGCCATCGCCACGTAGCCGACGCTGAACAGGCTCAGGACGACGGCCACGACTATGAACGCGGCGGGCACACTGGTCAGTCCGGTGACGTAATACGCGGTCGTGATGACGCCCGCAGTCGCTGTCAGCGGGGCGACACCGGCCAGTACGAAGTAGACCACCGAGGGAACGCCTAGCCGGTCTTTGGCCAAGGCCGCCGATACACTTCCGGGTTGCGAAAGCACACTCTTCGCCATTGTGGGTCGACTCCTATCGGATACGGACACGTGGATGTGGACGGCGGCAGCCGGCCGCGGGGCGGCTGGCTATACGCGGTGACTCGCGATCGCACTGCCGACCGCCGCCTCGGTTTGCATGACGAGTTCTGCGAAAGACGCCTCCAGGGTGGAGAGGGCCTCGCCCACCCGCCGCATGGCCTCCGGGGCGGTGTGCCGCACTTCCCACAGGACCGGCTGGTCGAGCCCGGTGGCTCGCAGCAGGCCGAGGAGCACCGCGGACCGCTGATCAAGGTCCTGACCCCGGATCAACTGCGTACACAGCAGCGCCGTCGGCCGGGCGGCGACGCTGGGCGAGACGGGCACCCACCGGCCGTGCTGCCATGGACGCTTCCTGCCCTCGCGCACCAGCAGCCCGGCGGAGGTGAGCCGCCAGCCCACCTCGTCATGAGCGCTCTGCGCGAAGAACGCCAGCCAGGTGCGCGTCGGATGCTCCTCCTGTTTGAGGAACTCCAGCACCCGGCCGGCCAGCGCGTCGTCGCACGGCGAGGAGTCGAGTACCGTCACCGTGCCCTGACGCAGTTCGATGCGAGCCTCGACGACCAACTCGCCGAGCAGCGCGCCGGCCAGGCCGAGCCCGGCGATGCGTTCCGCCAGGCGGGGCTTGCCGGTGGACTCGTCGTGGGCCATCAGGAAGAACTCGTCGGCCAGGCGGTCGCTGCCGCCGGGACGCTCGTTCTGCCCGTATCCGGTCACGCCGCCACCATGCCGTCGTTCGATCGCGGCGCAGCACACCGCGACATCTCAGCCCGACGCATGGTCACGTACTGTACCTCCATCGCATCACGCGGCGTCAGCGGTCGATCACCGCCGTTCGGTGCGCGCTGCGCTGGAGATTATCCGGTCGGCATGTGCATGTTCCAGATCTCGCAGCGCATTCGCAGCCGAACTCTCGACACCGGCGTGAACACGCCAGCCGCGCGGCGCTCGCGGCGGATCCACTGTGACAAGGAACCACGGTCCCGCACACGCACGTTGACGCCGCCTTTATGCCGGACGCGGTGCACTGGCCGGGTAGGCACCACCGACCGAGAAGGCCCCGTGTCAGAAAACGAAGATCGTGATCAGTCCGGCGGGCAGCGGCCCGCGCAGGACGAGCCAGGCGCCTTTGACGCCTTCCGGGCCTGGCGCGCTGCGGAGCAGGCGGGGAACGAGCCGCCCGCCGCGGCGTACGAGCCCGGACCTCCTGCATCAGGATATTACGAAACCAGCCAGTACGAGCCCGTACAATACGGACCAGGACAGTACGAGAGCGAGCCGACGGCCATGCTGTCGCCGGGCGCCGGGTACGGGCAACCGGTACCCGCGCCACCGGGAGACGCACGCGGGCGCGGGCGTTTGCGGTCGACCGCCGCACTCGCCGGAGCCGTGGCACTGGTCGCGGGCGTGGTCTTCGGTGTGTACGAGGCCACCCTGCCGTCAAGCGGCCAGTCGGCAGCCGGGTCGCCCGCGGTGTCGGCGAGCCCGAATCCGTCGACCGGGGCGTCGGCCGGAGCGTCGAAGGGAGCGAAGAACGGCAAGGCGACGCTCGCGCGGCTGACGGTGACGTCCGTCGGCGCCGGCTCGTTCACTGCCACGGCCGCAGACGGCGGGACCGTGTCGGTGCAGATCAGGCCCACCACGAAGTTCGGGACGGCGGCGCGGCCGTTCACCCGATCGCAGCTGGTACCGGGCGCCGTCGTCTACGCACGGCTTCGGCGCGAGGCGGACGGAACCGTCGTGGCCACGGTGATCGCATCCGCGACCGCCGTCAAGGGATCCCCGTCGGGCGCGGCGACC
Source organism: Actinocrinis sp. (assembly GCF_035946395.1). Taxonomy (NCBI): domain Bacteria; kingdom Bacillati; phylum Actinomycetota; class Actinomycetes; order Catenulisporales; family Actinospicaceae; genus Actinocrinis; species Actinocrinis sp. The sequence continues at coordinate 21,930 of NZ_DASYZI010000457.1, read as the reverse complement.
GCGACAGCGGGCTCAGGAGCCTGATCAGGCTCGCGATGCCGAGTCGACGTCAAGACCCTGTCAGGTCGGCACCTCGACGAGGCGCGTGCGGTAGGCGATGACGACCAGCTGCGCGCGGTCGCGCGCGCCGAGTTTGACCATGGCCCGGTTCACGTGCGTCTTGACCGTCAGGGGGCTGAGCGCGAGCTGCTCGGCGATCTCGTCGTTCGAGCTGCCCTGCGCGACGTAGCCGACCAGCTCGCGCTCGCGGTCGGTGAGCGCGGCCAGCCGCTCCGGCGGCAGCGGCGGCGGCTGGTCCGGATCGCCGCCGGCCAGCGCGCGGGCGATCAGGGTCCTGGTCGCGGTCGGGGACAGCAACGCGTCGCCGCGCTCGACCACCCGGATCGCGTCGAGCAGCCGCGCGGGCTCCACGCTCTTGCCGAGGAAGCCGCTGGCCCCGGCGCGCAGCGCGCGGAAGACGTACTCGTCCCGCTCGAAGGTGGTCAGGATCAGGACCCGCACTCCGACCAGGTCGTCGTCCTCGGTGATCATCCTGGTGGCCGCCACCCCGTCCAGGTTCGGCATCCGGATGTCCATGAGCACCACGTCGGCCCGGGTCGAGCGGGCCAGGCTCACCGCCTGGGCGCCGTCGGCCGCCTCGCCGACGACCTCCATGTCGGGGGTGGAGTCGATCAGCATGCTGAAGCCTGCCCGCACCAGCGCCTGGTCGTCCGCGAGCAGCACCCTGATCGTCATCGCACGGCTGCCGCGGCGGAGCCGAGCTGTGCGGAGTCGAGCCACGCCGAATCGGACGGGGCGGACTCGGCCCCCGCGGAATCGAAGCCGCTGCCCTCGTACACGGCGCCGGGCTCGGGCTCGGGCAGCGGGAACCGCGCGGTCACCCGGAACCCGCCGCGAACCGTCCGGCCCACGTCGAGGCCGCCGCCGAGCGCCGCGGCACGCTCGCGCATGCCGACGATCCCGTGCCCCGAGCCGGACGCGCCGTTGGCGCCGACCGCGGCCGCCGCCGTGTACGGCGAGTTCGCGGCGGCGTTCTCCACGGTGAGCGTGAGCTGCGTGGCCCCGTAGTCGAGCTGGATGCGCGTGCCGACCGGACCGGCGTGCTTGCGCACGTTCGTCAGCGACTCCTGCACGACCCGGTACGCGGCGACGTCGACCGGCGCCGGCAGACCGCGCCGGATGCCCACGACCGAGGTCTCGATCCGCAGCCCGGCCGCCTTGAACGTCTCGATCAGGCCGCCGAGCCGGTCGAGGCCCGCGGTCGGCTCGGCCGACGTCTCCGGGTCCTGCGGCGAGCGCAGCAGGGTGATCGTGTCGTACAGGTCCGTCAGCGCCTGGCCGCCCGCGCGGTGGATCGTTTCGAGCGCCTCGCGCGCCTTCTGCGGCTGCTGGTCGATGATGTGCATCGCGGCGCCCGCCTGCACCGTGATCAGCGCTATGTGGTGCGCCACGATGTCGTGCAGGTCGCGCGAGATGCGCAGCCGCTCCTCGGCGACCCGCCGCCTGGCCTCCTCGTCGCGGCCGTGCTCGGCGCGGCGCACCCGTTCCTCGTACTCGGCTTCGAAGTCGAGCCGACTGCGTCTGGCCTCACCGATCGCCATGCACGCCACGCCGAGCAGCAGCATGCCGAGCCCCGGCGGAGTGGACTCGATGCGAATATGGCGCACCAGTTCGGCGAGCGTGGCCGCCAAGGCGATCGCCACCACCGCCGTCCCGCCGACGGTGAGGGCCGTCATGCGGTTCTCCACCATGAACACGTTGATCAGCGGCACGACGCAGGCCGCCGCCATCGTCTGGCAGTTGACGCCGAACAACAGCCCGACGGTGACCGCGCCGGCGGCGACGCCCACGACCGCCACCGGCTGCTCGCGCCGGAAGACCGACGCGCCGCAGGCGACCGCGGCGAGCACGGCGTAGGTGATCGGCGCGTCCACGCGCCACCGCGAGTCCAGCGGCGCCACGACCGTCGCGAACAGCAGTGCGAGGTAGAGCCCCGCGGCCATCATGACGTCGATCGTGCGCCGGTGGTGGCGGGCGACAGTTGCGTATCCAACGAGTACGGCCACCCTCTAACGGTACGCACTGATCGGCCGATCCGGCCATCATCCAGCTGAAGCACCGGCGAACGGGCCGTACTGCGCCTGTAGTACGCAAGTCGCCTGCGCTGGGAAGACGACGCGCCGCCGAACGCTCGACAAGGTGGAGACGGTAGGTGGGCCAGCATGGTCCACCCGCACGGGAGGAGATCTTCGACGTGAGTCGCGTGTTCGCAGGCATCGGCCGGTTCTCGGTCCGATTCCGCTGGCTGGTAGTGGCCATATGGGTGATCGGTACGATCGTCAGCATCAAGACGCTGCCCTCGCTCGGCAGCGTGGTGCAGAACGACGCCACGAGCTTCCTGCCGGACAACTCCCCGAGCGTCGTCGCCGCTCAGATGGCGTCGCCGGTGGTGAACACCAGGCAGGTCATCGTGCCGGTGGTCGTCGCCACCAAGGACGGCAGCGCGCTGAGCGCCTCGGACCTGACCGCGATCACCGGGCTTGAGAAGTCCTTCGCGGCCGTCCACAACGTCCTGGGCGTCAAGGACGCGGGCCTCTCGTCCGGCGGCCAGGCGGATCTGGTGAACCTGTACATCCCGAACAACCGCGCCGCGCAGAACCAGAGCGAGACCGACGGGATCCTCAGCGACATCGGCACCACGATCACGCAGGCGAATCTGCCGAGCGGGCTACAGGCGCACGTCTCCGGCACGGCCGCGGACGGCGTGGCGAACACCAACTCCAACACGAGCAACAAGATCGAGCTGTTCACGATCCTGCTGATCGTCGCGCTGCTCGTCGTGGTGTTCCGCTCGATGCTCGCGCCGCTGCTCACCCTGCTGCCGGCGGTCCTCGTGGTCGGCGCGTCGGGGCCGATCGTCGCGGAGGCGGCCCACCACGGCCTCCAGGTCTCCGTGCTGGCACAGCTGCTGCTGATCGTGCTGATCCTGGGCGCGGGCACCGACTACGGGCTGTTCCTGATCTTCCGGATGCGCGAGGAGATGCGCAACGGCCTGTCCCCGAAGGAAGCCGTCGTGCGGTCGGTCGAGCGGGTCGGCGAGTCGATCACCTTCTCCGCCGCGACCGTCATCGCCGCGCTGCTCACCCTGCTGGCCGCGACCTTCGGCATCTACTCGAACATGGCAGAGCCGCTGGCCATCGGCGTCGGCATGATGCTGATCGCCGGGCTCACCCTGACGCCGGCGGTCCTGGCGATCTTCGGCCGCGTGGTGTTCTGGCCGTCCAAGCCCAAGCCGATCGCGGCGGCGGACCGGCGGCCCGGGATGTGGGGACGGCTGGCCGGCACGATCGTCCAGAAGCCGGTGGCGACCCTGATCCTGGGACTGCTGGTGTTCGGCGGGATGGCGGCCGCCTCGCTCGGCTACTCGGCGGCCGGCTTCGGCGGCGACACCGCGGCTCCCGCCAACAGCGACGCGGCGGCGGGCGACGCGCTGGTCGCGCAGTACTACCCGCACCTGTCCAGCACCCCGACACTGATCGTCTTCCAGCTGCCGCAGTCGGCGTGGCAGAACCCGGACGTGCTGGCCGCGGCGCAGACGGCGCTCCAGTCCGACACCACCGAGTTCACCCACGTCAGCGGCCCGCTCGCGCCGAACGACCACGCGATCACCGCGCAGCAGTTCACCCAGCTGTACCAGCACTTCGGCGCGCCGGGCGCGCTGCCCGCCAACCCCGATCCGGCCACCCTCGGCCCGGTCCCGGCGAACGAGTACCAGCTGTACCGCTCCACGGCGCTCTTCATCAGCGCCGACGGCAAGACCGTGATCTACAACGTGACGCTCGCCGCGGGCGACGCGAACTCGACGCCCGCGCGGCTGGCGGTCCCGGCCATCCGTGACGACGCCGCAAAGGCTGCGCAGACCATCGGCGCGACCGGCAACGGCGTCGCCGGCCTGGCCGGCGGCTTCTACGACGTGAGCAGCATCTCGAACAACGACCTGAAGACCGTCGTCCCGATCGCGATCCTGATCATCGGCATCCTGCTCGCCCTGGTGATGCGCAGCCTGATCGCGCCGCTGTACCTGATCGCGTCGGTGGCGCTCTCCTACCTGGCCGCGCTCGGCGCCGCGGTGATCGTGTTCACGAAGATCGGCCACGAGGACGGCGTGTCGTTCATCGTGCCCTTCTTCTTGTTCCTGTTCATGATGGCGCTGGGCGAGGATTACAACATCCTGATGATGGCCCGGATCCGGGAGGAGGCGCACGACCTGCCGCTCGGCCGAGCCGTGGTCAAGTCCGTCGGCGCCACCGGCACCACCATCACCTCCGCGGGCCTGGTGCTGGCCGGCACCTTCGCCGTGTTCGCGGTGGTCGGCGCCAAGCAGGGCAGCGTCCAGGCGCACGACATCGGCTGGGGCCTGACGATCGGCATCCTGATGGACACCTTCCTGGTGCGCTCGCTGCTGGTGCCCTCGGCCGTGGTGCTGCTGGGCCGCTGGAACTGGTGGCCCTCGCGCCTGGCCGAGCGGCACGGCGAGCTGGACTCCGAGACCGCGCGCACGGAGATGATGCCGCGCCGCTAGCAGTACCCCGCTGAACCGCCGCGTCAGCGGCACACAAGCCAGTTCGCACTGGAACCCGGATGGGTCGGCGTACGTCAAAGCGCCGACCCATCCGCCTTTCCAGGAGCATCAGATGCCGACAACGATCACCCTCGGCAGGCGCACGCTCGCCGCGAGCACACTGGCCGTCGCCGCGGCCGCCGTCACCGCCGCCTATCTCGTCGGCGCGGCCAACCGGCCGGCCGCCGCGCCGCAGACCGTCTACGCCGTGCCCGCCGCGGACCAGAGCTCGGGCGCCATGCCCGGCATCACGGTCACCGGCGTCGGCACGGTCAACGGCACTCCGGACACGCTGACCCTCGACCTCACGGTGACGCAGACCCGCGGCGACGTCTCGTCGGCGCTCTCCGCGGCCGACAACAGCATGAACGCCGTCGACACGGCCCTCGGCGCGAAGGGTGTGGCGAGCGCGGACCTGAAGACCTCGGGGGCGCAGGTACAGCCGAACTACTCGTCGAGCGGGAGCATAAACGGCTACACGGCCTCCGAGTCGCTCACCGCGACGCTGCGCGACCTGAAGACGGCCGGATCGGCGATCAACGCGGCGGCGGACGCCGGCGGCAACGCGACCCGCATCGACGGCGTCTCGCTCGACATCGAGCACGACAATTCCCTGATGACCCAGGCGCGCACCACCGCGTTCGCCGACGCCAAGGCCAAGGCGCAGCAGTACGCCGGCGCCGCCGGCGAGTCGCTCGGCAAGCCGACCCAGGTCACCGAGACGGTGAACTCGCCCACCCCGCTCGACTACCGCAGCATTTACGCGGCGGGTGCCGCGTCCTCGGCCGCCGCGGTGCCGATCAAGGCCGGTACCGCGCAGATCTCGGTGACCGTCACCGTCGTCTTCGCCGTGGGCTGACCGGCACGCGGCCCCTGGTATCGCGTGCGCTGGAAGTCCGCCGCAGAAATCGGCCCCACGCGGTTGATCAAACACAGTCCGCCCGGCCGCATTGTCGCAGTGCCTCATACAGCGGCGCCCTCAAACAACCGAGTTCGAGGGCGCTGCGGCGCCTTGCCGACCAGGCGCGGATGACCGATTTCTCATCCGCCGGACTTCCGGCGCGGGACACCTGGGGTGTTCGAGTTGTGGGTCGGACCAAGGCGCGGCGCCTGCCACGCATGCTCGCCGCGTTGTCGGGCCGTATCCAAGCCCCAGCATGGGCACAACCCGCCGCCTGACGATCGCACGCGCCACACGCCGCGCCTTGATCCGGCCCACAGCTCGAACGCCCCTGGCCGTGCGAAGATTCTCCGCATGCCTACCACGCTGCCGCTGCTGGTCCTCTGGGACATCGACCACACCCTGGTGAGCACCGCCGGCGTCAGCCGGGAGATCTACGAGCTGGCGTTCGAGCGCGTCGTCGGCCGGCCTCTGGTGCACCTCGCGGACATGGCCGGCCGCACCGAGCGGGCGATCACCCGGGAGACGCTGGAGCTCAACGGCGTCGAGCCGGACCACCGCGTCGAGGCCTTCCACGCCGCGCTGGTCGAGGCGACGCGCTCGCTCGAAGGCCGGATGCGCGAGCGCGGCCGGGCCCTGCCCGGCGCCCGGGAGGCGCTGACCGCGCTGGCGCAGGACGGCACCGTGCAGTCGGTCGTCACCGGCAACCTCCCCGGCATCGCAGCGACCAAGCTGGCGGCCTTCGGCCTGGAGGGCCTCGTCGACCTCGAAGTCGGCGGCTACGGCGATGTCGCCGACGACCGCGCGGTGCTGGTGCGCCTGGCCATCGAGCTGGCCGAGGGCAAGTACGAGCACGGGTTCGGGCCCGAGAACGCCGTGGTCATCGGGGACACGCCGCACGATGTGAAGGGCGCGCTGGACAACGGCGCGCTCGCCGTGGGCGTCGCCACCGGTTTCAGCAGCATGGACGAGCTGTACGCCGCCGGCGCTCACCTCGTCCTGCCCGACCTGCTCGACCTCGCCAAGCTGAACGAGCTGGTGCTGGCGCGCCGCGCCGAGTGAGACCCGAAGAACGCGAAGCGGCCGGCCGGGTGTGATCCACCCGGCCGGCCGCCTGCTCACATTGACATCAGCTCACGCCGACATCAACTCACACTGGCATCAGCTGACGTTGACCGCCGTGTCGTCGAGGACGAACGAGGTCTGGTACTCGAAGTCCTCCGCGCCGGTGAACTTCAGCGTGACCTTCTGCCCGGCGTAAGGCGCCAGGCTGAAGCTGTGCTGGGCGTATCCGGTGATGTGGTTGAGGTTGGAGTACGTGACCAGCGTGCTCAGCACCGTGCCGGAGCTGTTGAGCACCTGCACCTTGAGGGTGTCGTAGGCGGTCGTCGTCGAGGTCTCGGCCGTGTCGATGTGCAGCCAGAAACTGAAGTTGTAGTTGGTGCACCCGGTCGGCAGGGTGACAGCCTGCGACAGCGTGTCGGTGTGCGTGGTGCCGTAGCCGTCGAGCCACGCGTCCCAGCTGCCGGAGTGCGGCGGCTCGGACGTCGAGTTGTTGATCACTCCGGACGAGGCCGACCACGGCGAGGCGGTGCCGGTCTCGAAGCCGGGGTTGCCGAGCAGCTGCGACGACGGGCAGGTGGAGCTCGGCGGCGTCGCGGACGCCTCGTTGCCCGGCTGTCCCTCGCCGATGCCGTTCACCGCGGTGACCTTGTAGTAGTACGTCTGACCGGCGGTCAGACCGGTGTCCGTGCAGGAGAGCACCGCGCCGAGGCCGCTGCATCCGCCGGAGGTCAGCTTCGTCTCGGTGCCGCTTGAGGTGCCGCGGTACACGTTGTACGAGGTGATGCTCTCACCGCCGTCGCTGGTCGGGGCCGACCAGCTCAACGAGACCTGCCCGGTGCCGGCGGTCGCGGTCAGGCCGTTGGGCGGGCCGGGCGTCGTCGCGGCGATCGGATCGGCCGTGACCGTGACGGTCGAGCTGGCGGTCTTGGCGGGCGAGGAGCTGTCCGTGACCGTCAGCGTGGCGGTGAACGTACCGACGGTGCTGTAGGTGTGGCTTGGGTTCTGCGCGGTGCTGACCGCCGAACCGTCACCGAAGTTCCAGCTGTACGAGTACGCCGGGGTGCCACCGGTGGCGGTACCGGTGAACGCGACGGTCAGCGGGATCTGGCCGGAGGTCGGCACGGCGGAGGCCGAGGCCGCCAGCGGGTTGCCGACCGCGCTGACCGTCGTGGTGACCTGCGACGTGGCGGTCTTCGCCGGCGAGGAGCTGTCCGTCACCGTCAGGGTCGCCGTGTAGGTCCCGGCGGCGCTGTAGGTGTGGCTCGGGTTCTGCGTCGTGCTCGCCGCCGAACCGTCACCGAAGTTCCAGCTGTACGAGTACGGAGCCGTGCCGCCGGTGGCCGAGCCGGTGAAGTTCACGGCCAGCGGAGCGTTGCCCGTGCCCGGCGAACCGGTCGCCGAGGCCGACAGCGGCGTGGAGCCCTGGACCCAGAAGTCCTCCAGCGGGTCGCCGAGAGCCGACTGGTCCGCGGTGGTCATCGGGAAGGTCGTCAGGCCGATGTTGTCGTTGGGGTCGATGATGCCCGAGTGCACGTTCTGCATCGTGCGCTCCATCGCCGCGATCACGTTGCTCGTGGTGTACGCGACGTGGCTCAGGTAGTGCTGCTTGACGTACGTCGGCGAGCCGATCACGAGCAGCGGCACCCGGTAGGTGTTGCTGACGTGGTCCGGGCCGTTGTTGCCGTTCTGGGTGTCGTCCTCGGTGACGATGATCAGCGTGTTGTCCTTGTACGCCGAGTTGCTCATCAGCGAGTTGACGATCGTGTTCGTCTCGGAGTCGTTCGTCGGGATGTCCTGGTATGTGCCGGGGTGGTCGTTGAACAGCTCGACGTAGCTGTAGGCCGGCAGACCGTTGGTGCTGACGTCGCTGAGGAAGTCGCCACCGATGGTGGTGTCGGAGAGGCTCTGGTTGAGGCAGGTGTACTCGTTGTAGTGCAGTTCTTCCGGGATGTTCGTGCCCGGACGGTTGGGCGGCAGCACTTCGAGCTTGCCGTCCGCCGGGTTCTTCCAGTAGCCGCTGCCGCTGGAGAGCATCCAGTAGAAGTCGCCGTTCATGAGGAACGTGTACGGGCTGCTACCGCTCGACGTGCCCGTCGGCGCGGTGCACGCGTTGGTGCCCTCGTCCGTCGGGCCGTTGTCGCCGTTCAGGAAGCGGTCGAACTGCGTGCCGCCCGAGGGGTAGGCCTGCTGCTGCGAGCTGGACGCGGACTGCCCGGAGAACAGCCACCAGTGGTTAGGACCGCTCGGTGGCTGGGTGCCCGTGCTGTAGGAGTCGTCGAGCCCGTAGGTCTTGGCCAGCGTGTGCAGGTTCGGCACGGAGCTGATGTGGTTCGTGCTCTCGACCGTGCCGTTGCATCCGGCGGCCACCGTGGTGGCGCAGTCGCCGAGATAGTCGTCGAAGGTGTGGTTCTCCCGGTAGATGACCACGAAGTGCTGGAACGGCGGGAAGTACGGCGACAGTGGGTTGACCGCCTGGACCGCCTGCTTGATCGGCAGCATCTGCGTGCTGCACTTGCCCGACGAGCAGCTCTTCACCTGGCGTTGGGTGTCCAGGTCGCTGACCTTGAAGTTGCTGGGCTGCGGGAACTTGCTGAACTCGACGCCCGGAGCGGCGAACGTGGCGCCGTTGCAGTCGAAGTTGTCCGGCGCGTAGGACTGCGGACGCGAGCCCTCCGGCAGATCCTTGGCGTCCTTGGGGTCCGTGCTGGGGTTCCATCCCTTCAGCGTGCAGGATCCGACGCCGGTCGCGGGGTGCAGCCCGGCCTGCGCGGCCGTGCTCCCCACCGTGCCGATGACGAGGGCTGCGACACCGGCCCCCGCCATCATCACTATTCTCGATTTCCACCCGATCATTGACACTCCAGCAGCAAGAGTCTCTTGCGGTGGTGCCTGTCGACCATCGCTCCCGTATCGTCCACATGCGCCGGGCAGGTAACAAGAACCCTGAATAAAGATCTTCAGGGTTTTTTACGAGATTAACTTGACGTTCGTCCGTCGTTGACACGACTCACGGTCACTTGCCTGACGCGTCAAGGTTCTTAGTCGCTGTCGCGCCCGAGCCCTGACGGCACGCGCCGATAAGACGCCTGACGGCCTACGCGGATAGGGTGGCGCTGTCATTCAAACGCTCTTCGGACTCGGCCGGGGCCGCGGCGCGGGGTCGGCCGACGCGCAGCGGCGGACGAGCCCACAGTCGCGCACAAAGCCCCGCCCGGGTCCGAAGAGTCGTCAAGCGCCGGGAACGCGTGAGGACCGCCGGCTACGCCCCGAGGGGAAATCGAATGTGCGAGACATCGGGTACCTCCGCCGAGGCGCTGGCGTCCACGCCGCGGCCGGCGCCGGGAGCGGCCGTCGACCCGATCGCGCTTGAGCCGGTGGACGAGGTCGTCGTCACCACGCTCGTGGACAACGTCTTCGACGCCCTGCTGATGGACGACTCCGAGCGGATCCGCCGGGCCGGATTCAAGGCGGGGGTGGCCGACGCGGCCCAGTTCGAGGGCGGCAGCACGACGGTGGGGCTGCGAGCGGAGCACGGCTTCTCCGCGCTGGTCACCGTGCGGCGCGGCGACACCACGACACGGCTGCTGTTCGACACCGGGCTCTCGCCGGACGCCATGGTCGTCAACGCCGAGCGGCTCGGCGTCGACCCGCGCGAAGTGCAGGCCGTCGTGCTCAGCCACGGACACTTCGACCACGCGGGCGGCCTGGCCGGGCTGGCCGGCAAGCGCTCGGTGAGCTCCCTCCCGCTCGTCCTGCACCCGGACGCGTGGTCCCGGCGCCGGCTCCAGATCCCCGGGCGGGAGACCGAACTGCCGACGATCAGCAAGAAGGCGCTGCTCGGCGAGGGCTTCGACGTCATCGAGCGCCGGCGGCCCTCGCTGCTGCTCGGCGGCTCGGTGCTGATCACCGGGGAGGTCGACCGGACCACCGAGTTCGAGCGCGGCTTCCCGATCCACGAGGCATGGGACGGGTCGCGATGGGCGCCCGACCCGCTGATCCACGACGACCAGGCGCTCGTGGTGCACGTCCGGGGGCAGGGTCTGGTCGTACTGACCGGCTGCGGTCACGCCGGCGCGGTCAACATCGTCCGGCACGCGATGCGGCTGACCGGCATACCGCGGCTGCACGCGCTGATCGGCGGGCTGCATCTCGGCGGCATCCTGTTCGAGCCGATCATCCCACCGACCGTCGCCGCGCTGACCGAGTTCGCGCCCGACCTGATCGTGCCGGGGCACTGCACCGGCTGGGTCGCGCAGCACGCGCTCGCCGCCGCGCTGCCGAACGCGTGGGTACAGGGCAGCAGCGGCACGCAATACCGGCTGGCGGCCCAGCCGGTTCCCGCCTGACCCGCAGAACACGGACATTCCCGCAGAACGCGGATGGCCCCGGCGCCGAGGCACTGGGGCCATCCGCGTACCCTTCGACAGGGTCGCAAACGATTGCGTCACGTCCGGCAGGGACCGACGAAGTCGCGGTACTCCCCCGCCGGTCCCCACGAACGCGGATCCGGCGACGGCACCCACTGACCGTCCTTCTTGGCGTAGTTCCAGAACTCGCCGCTGACAGAGAGCTGACGCAGCGCCGCGACCAACCGGTCGACGTCGAATATGGTCGAGCCCACGCCCAGGCTGGCCCGCAGCGCCTGCGGAACGTTCGCGGAGGCCGTGGTCGTCGGGCCGATGCTGGGGATCCCCGCCACGCCCTCCAGCGGAGCGAGCACGGACACCAGCTGGTGGGCGCAGAACCGTCCGTGCCGCACGCCGATCCCGTGTTCGGCCGAGAGCCAGGTGGCGACCCGCTGTGGATCACGGCCCTGGACGGTGAACCCCACGACCGCGACGCGATCGACGTCGTCCTCCGGCCAGATGCGCAGCATCCTGACATCGGGCAGGGTGGCCAGACCGGCTTCGAGCCGGCTGCGCAGGACGTGCTCGTGCGCTTGCAGGCTGCCTTCCGGCAGCGCCGCCAGCGCCTCGCAGGCCGCGGCGATGGCGATCGCCCCGAGCAGGTTGGGCGTGCCGCCCTCGTGCCGGGCGGGTGCCTCGGCCCAGTCCGTCCCGGACCGGTCCACCTCGTGCACGGCGCCGCCGCCGCGCAGGTACGGCGCCCCCGCGTCGAGCCAGTCCCGCCGCCCGATCAGGGCTCCGGTCCCGTACGGCGCGTAGAGCTTGTGCCCGGAGAAGGCGAGGTAGTCGATGTCCAGCGCGGTCATGTCGACCCGGCGGTGCGGCACGAGCTGGGCGCCGTCCACGGCGACGCGCGCGCCGTGCGCCTTGGCCAGCGCGACGATCTCGGCCAGGGCCAGGGCTTCACCCGTGACGTTGCTGGCACCGGTGACGGCCACCATCGCCGGCACGGGCTCACGCGCGCCCCTCAGCGACGCCGCGGCAAGCGCCGCCTCCAGCGCGGCCAGTGTCGCCTTCAGATCCCTGCGAACGGCCACCACTGTGTGGTCGCAGCGCTCCCAGGACAGCAGGTTGCCGTGGTGTTCGGCATCAAGGTGGATGACGTGGCAGCCCTGCGGGACCACCGACGCCAGCAGGTTGAGAGAGTCGGTGGTGTTGCGGGTGAACACCACGACGTCGTTCGGGCGGGCGCCGACGAATTCGGCGACGGTTTCCCGCGACTGCTCATACAGCGTGGTGCTGACGACGGACGGCCAGCCCGCGCCACGGTGCACGCTGGAGTAGTAGGTCAGGTTCTGCGCCACGCGCTCGGCGACCGAGACCAGGGCGGGAGCGGTGGCGGCGTAGTCGAGGTTCACATAACGTACGGCGTCCCCTGTCACCAGCGGGACGGAGAGGCTCGACCCGACGACGGGCAGCAGCGGGGTGCTGCCCGTCGGTCGGTCGGCGTTGGTCGTCGCGCGATCGGCCACGACTGCGGCGCTGAGCGTGGACATCGAGGATGTCACGACACTCTGGTCACGAGGAAGCTCCGACGAGAGCGTCGATCAGCCCCTCGTCGATCGGCAGGGACGGGTCGCGCGACCACTCGTTCCACGAGCCGAAGTACAGCCGGACGTTGTTGATGCCGGCCTCGTGCAGGGCGACCATCGTGTTCGACGCGCGGGCGCCCTTGAAGCAGTACAGGTAGATCTCGGAGTCCGCGGTGATGCCGGCCTCGGCGCAGACCTGCTTGATCTGCTCGGGCTCCAGGAACATCGGGATCTCGCTGTCCGCGCGCATCAGCTTGTACCACTCGATCCACACGGCGCCCGGGATGCGGCCCTTGCGCGGCGCGAAATCCTTCCCATATGGCGAGGAGCTCTCGCCGGTCCACTCGTCGGCGTCGCGCACGTCGAGCTTGACGATCTCGTCGTGCTCCAGCGCGCCGAGCATGTCCTGCCAGGTGAGCATCAGCGAGCTGTTGACCTCGGGCGCGAACGGCTTGGCGACCGGGGTCACCGGCGCGTCCGAGATCTCCAGGCCAGCGGCCTTCCACGCCTGAAGGCCGCCGTGCAGGATCTGCACCCGCTCGTGGCCGAGGTAGCGCAGCAGGAACCAGCCGCGGCAGGACTGGCCGTAGCCGGTGTTCATGGCGTCCTCGTAGATGACCACCGTCTCGTCGCCGCTCACGCCGACCGAGCCGAACAGGTCGGTGAAGGTCTTCTGCAGGTGCTGAATCCCGTCGGGCGTCGAGGTGGCCAGGAAGCTGAAGATCTCACGCAGGTTGACCGCGCCCGGCAGATGACCGGCGGCGTACTCCTCCGGCGTGCGAGTGTCGATGACGACGAGATCCTCGTTCTGCTTGATCTTGGCGTCGAGTTCCGCCGGGGTGATCAGGGGCTTGATGATCGTGTCCATACCCGTAGCCTTTCCAGAATTCGTTACGACCAGAGCCGAAGAGAAATCGTGAGCCAACCCCGGCTTAGCGACGTAAGGGCGCACCCTGAGACCGCACGTCCTGTGGCGCCAGGGCATCAGACAACTGCACCAGCGGAGGAATCATCGACGCGTTTCAGTAGGCACTGAACATCCGGCTCACGCCGGAACCCTCGACGACCTGCGGTGGGACCGACCACTGGCACATCGGTGATTTGACTATGTCTCGCGCCTACATGTTGGATTTATATGGTTGACATGCACGTCATGACCGTCTGCCGAGATCAGGCATTGGTGGCAAGCGGCAACCACTTCATCATCGTGACCGAGTCGTGCCGCCACATCTTCCTACTTGCCCACTTCACCGACGGCGCGGTGCTTTCCGCCCGATGACGGCCGCGTTTCCCGATCTGCACACCGGATGCCGGCGCACGGGACGTCCCCGCACTGCGAATCGGGCCGAGCACCGGCGGGAGGGAACCCGTCGGCGCTCGGCCCGGACACCGGTGAAGAGGGCGGCTGCGGCGAGCCGCGACGCGCTAGGACTTACTTCTTGCCCCACTCGACGACGCCCTCGGTCGGCGCCGCCTCCTTCAGCTCGAACTTCGTCGCGATGGCGCCGAAAAGGCCCTCGTCGACGAACGCGGTGCTCTTGAGGAAGTCGTTCATGAACGCACCGGAGTCCTTGTTCACGAACACCTCGGCCGCGGTGTACGAGCCGGAGCTGCCCCAGACCCCGCCCTGCCCGGAGCCCGCGTCGAGCCCGGGGACCGGGGCGTCGCCGTCCGGGGTCTTCCAGTCGTAGTCGATGGTGTGCGTGGCCAGGTTGAACCGCATGTTCATCAGCACCATGCTCTGGCCGGACTTCAGGTGGGTGATGATGATGCCGCCGTCGAGGTGCAGTTCGCCCGTGCCGGCGCGCAGGTCGAAGTCACCGCCGGTGATCTGCCACGTCGTGGCGGTCGTGTCCCCCGAGGTCGAGTGGGCCCACGGGTTCGCCGGCGTGATGATGATGTCCTGGGCCAGCGCCTGGATGACATACGACTTCGTCATGTAGAGCGTGAATGTGCCGCTGACAACGGTGGGCGCGCTGATGGCGGCCACGGCCTCGTTGTCCGCCGAAACGGTCGCTGTGGACAAGCAGATCAACTCCCTCGATGCGGTGACGTGCGTTGCCTGTCCGTCGAGTCGCGGTTCGGCCGCGGCGGCTGTGGAAAACCGCCGGCCGAGATCGGGTTCCGGGGGCAACTGGGGACCATTCGTCGCTGCAATCGTCATCGGCGGGCCTGCCCGCGACAACTTCTCCCTTGCCCACTTCGCCCGGGACTGCGAACTATGCCAGTGACCTGATTGTCCGGGGGCTGGCATACGGTTCCAGGTCCGGCAGCGCGAGCAGGATCGGCGGGTCGATCGAGCGCGGGCTGTGCATCCTCAGCCGCACGTCGAGCGCCTCGCCGTCGATGACCTTGACCGGCCCGTGGCTCGCGACCATCCAGACGGGGCCGGTGTCGACCAGCGGACGCGGCTGCGGCACGACACAGCCCACGGCCATCACGTGCCACTCCCCCTCCGGCACGCACGGCAGCCTGAAGGCCGGCGAGTCTTCGAGCACGGCGCCGACCATCATCGGGCCCTGGGCGATGGCGCCGTCGAAGACGCCGAGGTAGATGCGGGGGATCCGGGTCCCCTGCGGGACCGAGACCCGGCCGTCGATCGAGCCGGCGGCCGGATGCGGGAACCACATCACCCCGCAGCCGTCGATCCAGTCGAACGACGGCTCCGGGCCGCTCTTGGCGGTCCGGCTGACGCACGGGATGCCGCTCACGGCTCCCGACGCGCGGCGGTACTGGACGGGCGTGATCCCGACGCTCCTGGTGAAGCGGGTCGTGAATGTGCCGAGGCTGTTGTAGCCGACCATGTAGGAGATGTCCGTGACGGTCTGCGCCGTCGTCAGCAGCAGCCCCTTGGCCATGTGCACCCGGATGGCGCTGAGGAACCTGCCGGGCGACACCCCGGTGGCGGTCAGGAAGGTGCGGGAGAAGTGGAACTGGCTGAGCCGGGCGACGTCGGCCATGTCCGCGAGCGAGACCGGTTCGCTGTAATGCTCGTACATGAACGTGACGACGCGTTCGATGTCGCTTCGCAAGAGCCTGCTCCCAGTCGATCGTCACGAACTGCACTGCTGTGGTAGCCGTGGGCGAATCAGGCATGGGTCAGCACCTGGCAGTAGCGCTGCTGCCGGGTACATTCGTCCCCTTAGGCCGTGAGCCGTACTTAGAAAGTAGGGCCGGATCAGGGCTTTTGAAAGTACGCAGCCAGATTTCATCTCGGATCGTGAGCGGTTCGTGTCCCAACCGCGGACAAAACGGTGCCCCCGCCGCCGTCGGGCTGCGACGGCGGCGGGGGCACCGTGTCGAATGGCGCACCGTGTCGAATCAGGGGCCGCGCTCGATCGGACGCCGTGATGAATCGGGCGCCGCGATGAATCAGCGGCCCCGTCGGATCCGGCGCCGCACCGATTCGGGCGCCGGGTGTATCAGCGCTTGACGAGTACGGCCTGGATGAGCCGGGCCCGGTCCTGCTCCAGGCTCTCGACCACGCTCACGATCTTCTCGGTCACGTTCGGCACGAACAGGTGCAGGCCGAGCGGGCTGGGCGGAGCGGCGAGCAGGGCGCGCATGAACTCGGCGTTGCTCTTGGTCTGGTCGTTCCAGACGTCGACCTCGAAGCCCGCGGCCTCCAGGATCTCGCGCAGCTCGTCGACGCCCGCCAGGTGGCTCTCCTCGGGGTTGTTCGCCCAGGGCACCGGGAAGAGCAGCGGCTCGACCGAACCGGCCACCACGTCCCAGATCGCCAGCCGCCCGCCCGGGGCCAGCACGCGGGCCGTCTCCGCGTACAGCTTCGCCTTGTCGGCGATGTTCATCTGCACGTGCTGGCTGACGACGAGGTCGAAGCTGCCGTCCTCGAACGGCAGGTCGGTGACGTCCGCCTCGCTGACGTCGATCAGCTCGTCCAGCCCGACCAGCTCGTTGAGCCACTGCGCGGCGGCGACGTACTCGGCGGTCAGGTCGACCGCGGTGACGTGGGCGCCGAACTTGTTGGCCACGTAGCGCGCGGTGCCGCCGATGCCGGTGCCCGCGTCGAGCACCCGGTCCTCGGCCTTGATGTTCAGCGGGTCGATCAGCGCCATCGTCGCGAGCGGCCCGCTGACGTGGAAGTGCTCGATGGGCGAGAGCTGGTCGGCGGTCAGCTCGTCGAGATTCAGGCCGGCTTCGGCCAAGCCGTTCTCGATACGCTCCCGCGTGCCGCCGGTTGCGTAGACGTTCGAGCTCGACGGCGAGTCAGTAGTCATCAGTGCATCCTCGATTGTCGTGGGGAAGACGTCATCTGTTTCCGCTGGTGGATTACAGTGCCGTCGCGGCCGACTCCGGAGAACAACCATCGCGGCGCCGCGGGCGCGACTGAGTCGCGTTTCCCAACCTACCACAGGGGACCCGGCCGGGGGCGGCTCGCGGTCCCGGCCGATCGTCGCAGAACTTTTCATTCAACATTGCATAACATCGTTGTATTTTCGGTTCACGCCTGGCCTGTCATGATGTTGCAAGTGAGCCCACGCCAAGCAGACCCAGACCTCGGCGCGACGTTGATGGAGGCGGCCGCCCGGCTGCTGACCGAGGAGGGCCCCAACGCACTGTCCACCCGCCGCCTCGCGGCCGCCGCCGGAACCTCCACGATGGCGGTCTACACCCACTTCGGCGGGATGGACGACCTCGTGCGCGCGATGGTCCACGAGGGCTTCCGACGGCTGAACGAGCGGATGATCGAGGTGGTTCAGACCGCGGACCCGGTGGCGGACGTGGCTGCGCTGGGCATCGCTTACCGCGACAACGCGCTGGAGAACCGGCATCTGTACTCGGTCATGTTCGGCGGCTCCACACTCGGCGGTTTCGCACTCAACGAGGAGGACCGGCAGTACGGCCGGTACGCCCTGGAGCCCGTCGCGCACGCGGTGGCCCGATGTATGGAGACGGGCCGGTTCTGGCCCGGCGACCCGCGGGCGGTGGCCAACCAGATGTGGGTCGCGCTGCACGGCCTGGTCACCCTGGAGCTCGGCGACTACCTGATCGCGCCCTACACCGCCGAATCGCTGTTCGGCTGGCAGGTTCGCAGCCTGCTGATCGGGGCCGGAGACGACGTCGAGACGGCCACCGCTTCGATGCGGGCCGCGAAGGAGCGCTGACAACCGCCTGAGGCAGCGCGCCCAAGGGGGACACGGGCGCCGACACGAAGCCGTGCCCGTCCTTGGGGGTGTTTGAACTGTAGGGCCGGGGTCGCAACGCCTACCACGCACGCTCGCCGCATTGTCGGGCCGTACCCAAACCCTCCGTATGGGCACAGCTCCCCACCTTGCGATCGCACACACCGGACGCCGCGCCCTGATCCGACCCCACAGCTCAAACGCCCCTTAGCAGGTGCGCGGAACGGATTGCCGGGCGCACACACCAACCGCATGCGCAGCGCCGCCGACACCCATCCCGCGCCCCGTCCCCAAGCCAACTGTTCCCAAGCCAACTGCCCCCAAGTCGACTATCTCGGGCCAGCCGATCTCACGTCGGCTGGTTGCCGTGCTTGCGCGCGACGACCTCGGCCTGCTTGCCCCGCAGCATCTCCAGGGCCTTGATGATCACGTGGCGCGTGTCGCAGGGGTCGATGACGTCGTCCACCAGGCCGCGCTCCGCGGCGAAGTAGGGGTGCATCATCTCGTCCGCGTACTCCTCGGCGAGCCGCGCGCGCAGCGCCGGCGGGTCGTCGGAGGCCGCGAGCTGCCGGTGGTGGATGACGCTCACCGCGCCCTGCGCGCCCATCACGGCGATCTCGTTGCCCGGCCAGGCCAGGGACACGTCCGCGCCGATCGATCGCGAGTCCATCACGATGTACGCGCCGCCGTACGCCTTGCGCAGCACCACCGAGATGCGCGGCACGGTCGCCTCGCAGTACGCGTACAGCAGCTTCGCGCCGTGCCGGATGATGCCGCCGTACTCCTGCTCGACGCCGGGCAGGAAGCCCGGCACGTCGACGAGCGAGATGAGCGGGATGTTGAACGCGTCGCAGGTGCGCACGAAGCGCGCGGCCTTCTCCGAGGCGTGGATGTCCAGCACGCCCGCCTTGACCATCGGCTGGTTGCCGACGATGCCCACCGTGTGCCCGTCGACGCGCGCCAGCGCGCACACCACGTTACTGGCCCACGACTCGTGGACCTCCAGGAAGTCGCCGGTGTCGACGATCCGCGAAATCACGTCGCGGATGTCATAGGGCTTGTTCGGCTCGGTCGGCACGAGGTCGAGCAGGTCGGTGCAGGGGTCGTCGGACTGCTGCTCCTCGGTCGCGTAGCGCGGCGGCGTCTCGCGGTTGTTGGAGGGCAGCAGCGAGAGCAGGTAGCGCACCTCCGCGAGGCAGGTCTCCTCGTCGTCGTACACGAAGCCGGCCACGCCCGAGGTCGTCGCGTGCATGTCGGCGCCGCCGAGCATCTCGTGCGTGACCTCCTCGCCGGTGACTTCCTTGACCACGTCGGGGCCGGTCAAGTACATGTACGAGGTCTCACGCACCATGAAGACGAAGTCGGTCAGCGCCGGCGAGTACGCCGCGCCGCCCGCGCAGGGGCCGAGGATCACGCTGATCTGCGGGATCACTCCGGAGGCCCGGACGTTGCGCTGGAAGACGCCGCCGTAGCCGGCCAGCGCGGCGACACCCTCCTGGATGCGCGCGCCGCCGCTGTCCTTGAGCGAGACCAGCGGCGAGCCGGTGGCTATGGCCAGGTCCATCACCTTGTGGATCTTCTCGGCGTGCACGCGGCCGAGCGAGCCGCCGAAGACCCGGAAGTCCTGCGCGTAGACGAACACGGTGCGCCCGTCCACGGTGCCGGACCCGGTGATCACCGAGTCACCGCGCGGCTCGCGCGCGTCCGAGCCCCCGGCCCGGGTGCGCCGATAGATGTCGAACTCGGTGAAGGAGCCCTCGTCCAGCAGCAGGGCGATGCGCTCGCGGGCGGTCAGCTTCCGCTTCGAGTGCTGCCGCTCGCTCGCCTTGTCGTCGCCGCGGACCAGCTCGTCGCGCACGGAGCGCCACTTCTCGACGTTCTCCCGCAGCGACGGCCGCCGACGGGCGGAGGCCGTCGCCGCGTCCGGCCGCGGCATCGGGGTGACTGTGAGGACCGGGGCCTCCTGGATCGTTGTCACGACGATGCCCGCCTTTCTCAGATCTCGTTTGCGCTGTGGTACCGAAGGCCTGGCGACTCCCGCGGTACCACAGCGTCACTGGTTGTTCTGGGTCAAGAGTTCCATGGCGCTGTCGGGAACCAGAGGTAGCCCAAGTGATCCAACTGGCGCAAGTTCCAGTAGGCGACGAAGTACGCGCCGGCGATGATGAGCGCCGAGGCGGTCAACACCGTGGCACGCGACGGCTTCTCCGTCGTCCACCGCTGTACACGTCCGCCGATCGCGTACGACAGGACGATGAACAGTATCGCCATGATGAGCATGTTGCCGATCGACTGAAGAACGAACGCGCCCGCGCCGTACAGGATGTTGTGCTCGTTCGCCGCGTGCCGGAACAGGTCCCGGAACAGCGGGTAGGGCCGCCCGATCAGGAAGCCGCCGACCAGCGCGCCCATCAGGACGAGCGGGGCGTTGGGGAAGCGCTTCGAGACCCCGGCGAGGAAGTCGGGGATCAGGCCGAGGGCCGCGAGCCCGCACGCGATCATGATCAGACCCTCGCCACCGAAGACGATCATGGTCTGGAGCGCGCGCGGGGAGACGCTGCCGTGCGGGTAGACGGCGGTGGAGAACTGCGGCATACGGGTGCCCATGATGCCGACGAGCCCGCCGTAGATCGCGGAGACCGGGATCATGCCGACGGCCATCCAGCCCAGCGGCTTGAGGGTCTCCTTGAAGCGGCTGGTGCGCGACTTCGATCCCTCGCCGAGCAGCGGGCCGACCGCGCCGAACACCGCGATGTTGCACGCGGTGAACGAGCCGGCCAGGCCCGCGACGAAGGCGAACAGGATGCCGGAGCCGATGCCGCCGATCGCGGTGTTGTTGGCGTCGCGGCCGAGCATCGCGTTGGCGCTGTTGAAGCCGATGTCGTCATCGGTCAGCTTGGCGTACCAGACGTAGGCGAGCAGCAGGCCGGCCAGCACCCCGATGCCGGTGATGATCCACCGGCGGCGGGGGAAGTAGCCGTTGACGAACAGCGAGGTCGGGCGGGGTTGGAGCGCTTGTGGAGACGTGACTATCGAGCTCAATGCGCTTACCTCCTCGGAATTGCGCTGTCGATTTGGAGCCATGCACGGCACACGTCTTTTTGGCATACGTATAGCCGGGCTTGAGCCTCTCGCGCGCAGTATCAGGGCGCGATCGACAGGAGCGCTTCTTCGTCCCTGCTGTTCTTGTCACCAAGGGCAGCCGGAAATCGCGGCGGCGGGTTTGCGCCGCGCCAGGTGCGTCATTGCCCTTCGGGCGGTTTGCGCGGCCAGGGGCCTGGGCCATCCACCGCGCGTTTCAATTTGTTGAGCCGATTGTCACCTTCGTGGAAGTGTGCAGTTTTCCCGATAAGCCGTCAGATCTCGTGATCGAGTGTCCGTCGCACGGCGACGGCCGGGCTTCTCCGTGCGTGCCGTCCTCAGTCAGCCTTCATATTCGAGGTCCGGACACCTATTCGTAACGCCCCGCGACGAGAATTCGTGCCCGTCGGTAACGAAGCGGCACGATGTGAGAAGGCGGCGGCTCGTCAGGGTACGACGCTGATAGAACGCCGCCCTATGGCCTCGCGTCGACGTGGTGACGCGTGACATGGCGTCGTATACCACGATCCGTCCGGAGGTCCGCATGTCATGGCAGGCAGCCGCCGCGCAAGCGACGCCACCCGCCCCGCTCCCCGCGCACTCGCTGCTGGTCTTCCTGCTACAGGTGGGCCTGCTGGTACTGGCGGCGCTGCTTCTAGGCAAGACGGCCGCGCGCTTCGGCATGCCGGCCGTCGTCGGTGAGCTTTCTGCCGGCGTGCTGTTCGGCCCAAGCCTGCTCGGCCACGCCTGGCCCTCGCTCTCCCACTGGCTGCTGCCCCAGGACCCCGCGCAGTACCACCTGCTGGACGCGGTCGGCCAGGTCGGCGTGCTGCTGCTAGTCGGCGTGACCGGCATGGAGATGGACCTGCGCATGGTGCGCCGCCGCGGCGGCACCGCGCTGCGGATCGGGATGGCCGGGCTGCTGATCCCGCTGGCCTTCGGCGTACTGGCCGGCTACTACGCGCCGCACTCGCTACTGCCCGGCTCGACCACCCGCGGGACCTTCGCGCTGTTCCTCGGCGTGGCCATGTGCGTCAGCGCCCTGCCGGTCATCGCGAAGACGCTGTCCGACATGAACCTGATCCACCGCAACGTCGGCCAGCTGACCCTCGCCACCGGGGTGGTCGACGACACCGTCGGCTGGTTCATCCTCTCGATCGTCTCCGCGATGGCCGTCAAC
>NZ_DASYZI010000456.1:0-10022 GCF_035946395.1 Actinocrinis sp. | reverse complement strand
TCGCTCGGCTATCACGGCGTCATCGAGTTCTCCAACCGGCTGCTGACCTACGCGGTCACTGCGGCCGTCGCGGCGGCGATCGTCGCCACGATGCGCCAGCGCCCGCGTCGGCCGATCCTGGTCAGGCTGTCATGGGCGCTGTTCTTCGGCGTGGTCGCACAGGCGGTGATCGGCGGCATCTCGGTGCGCACGCAGCTGGCGCCGGGCTGGGTCGCGTTCCACTTCTCCTTCTCGATCGGGATGATCGCGGTCAGCTGGCTGCTGTGGACCCGCAGCCGCGAAGGCGACGCTGCGCCGGAACTGCTCGTGCGCCGGGAACTGGTCTGGCTGGCCCGCACGCTGGTCACGGCCGCCGGCGCGGTCGTCGTCGTCGGCACGCTGGTCACCGGCACCGGTCCACACGCCGGGGCGACCGACGCCGCGAGGCGCCTTCAGCTCAACCCGGCGGACGTCACGCAGGCACACGCCGACCTGGTCTTCATAGTCGTCGGCCTGACCATCGCGCTGTGGTTCGCGCTCAAGGCAGCCGACGCGCCGTCAACAATCGTGCGCGCGACCCGCGACCTGTTCGTCGTGCTCGCCGCGCAGGCCGCCATCGGCTACACGCAGTACTTCACCGGTCTGCCCGCGTGGCTGGTCCTGCTGCACATGGCCGGGGCGTGCCTCACCTGGATCGCCGCTTGGCGCATCCTGACCTCGATGCGCACGCGTCCGCAGTTGCCGGAACCGGCCGTCGTCCCAGCCTAGATCGCAGTGCTGATGGACCGGATCTCACGCCTCGGCAGGCCGTCGGCCAGAAGCCGTGCCGATCAGGAATAGCCGCCGGGCGACGCGAGGAAGAGTCGGGCGTCACCGGTCAGGGTCACCGCCGCATCGGAGGCGGACAGGAAGCAGGAGCTGCCACGGGACAGTTCCAGCCTCCGGCCCGCGTCGGCCGTGGCGCTGGCCGAGCCTTCAACGCACAGCAGGATGCGGGGCAGGCCGTTGCCTGGGACACGAAGCTCGCCTTGGACGGTCAGATGCCACAGACGGAACTCGGGAACCGGCGTGTCGAACTGCGCGACGCCATCGCCGTCACCGCCGACATCCCGATGCGCCGTCAGGACCGGGACCTCGACTCCGGGGTCGAGCACCCGCACAAGCTCGGGAACGTCGATGTGCTTGGGAGTGAGCCCCGCGCGGATCACGTTGTCCGAGTTCGCCATCAGCTCCACACCGGTGCCGCGGATGTACGCGTGCACGCCGCCGGCGCCCATGAACAGGGCTTGGCCGGGCTGCACGACCGCATGGTTCATGAGCAGCGAGCAAACCAGGCCGATGTCGCCGGGATGATCCTCGGCCATACGCCCGATCGCTTCGTACGCGGCCTGGAAATCGCCCGGCTCGGCGGCGAAGCACTCGGCGGCCGACACCACGCGATCGACGAGCGCCGTGCGTTCGTCTCGCGGCCACTGAAGCAGAGTCGCCAAGGCACGCGCGACGGTCGCGGGCTCCGGAGCGGATTGCAACTCCTTGACGAGTCCGCGCAGCGGCTCGACGCCGAGCTGGTCGACGATCTCGGCGGCCTCGGCCGCCGGGCGCAGGCCGGCCAGCACCTCGAACGGAGTCAGCGCGCACAGCACCTCGGGCTTCGGCCAGCTGTCCACGTACACCCGCTCGCGGACGCCGCGCGGGACGCCACGCGCCTCCTCGGCCGCGAAACCGGCCTCGGCCTGCGCGCGGTCCGGGTGCAACTGGATGGACAGGGCCTTGCGCGCGGCCAGAACCTTGAGCAGAAACGGCAGTCGGCCGCCGAAGCGTCCGGCCGTCGCGGCACCGAGTTCGCCGACCGGGTCCGCCGCGATGACGGCTTCGAGTGTCGTCTCGGCGCCGTCGCGCTCAAGCCGCGAGGGTGCGGTGGGGTGCGCTCCCATCCACAACTCGGCCTGCGGCGTGCCCTCCGGGTTGTCGACACCGAGCAGTTCGGCGATCGCCGTGGCCGAGCCCCAGGCATACGGCTGGATGGTGTTGCGCAGCAGGTCCACGCCGGTTGTCTTTCGTCGTCGTTTCCGTCCGGCCGGGCCGATCGCCGGTCAGTGCACGAGCGGGTCGATCGCGGCGCAGACGAACAGCAGCGCGAGGTAGCTGTTGGAGTAGTGGAACATCCGCATCGGCCGCAACGCCGTACCCGTCACACCCTTGCGCGCGGCCGCGTGCAAGCGGTGCGCCTCGACCAGAAACACCACGCCGAGCAACGCCGCGCCGACCGCGTAAACCGGTCCGGTGTGCGCGATAGGCCAGAGCGCGAGCGAGCACAGCACCGTCGCCCACGTGTACAGCATCATCTGCCACGTCACGTGTCGCTCGGTGGCGACCACCGGCAGCATCGGGACCTTCGCCGCCGCGTAGTCGTCGCGGTAACGCAGCGCCAGTGCCCAGAAGTGCGGCGGAGTCCACAGGAAGACCACCATGAACAACACGACCGGCGGCCAGGCGAGGTGGTCGGTGACCGCCGTCCAGCCGATCAACGTCGGGAAGCAGCCGGCCGCGCCGCCCCACACGATGTTCTGCGCCGTGCGCCGCTTGAGGATCATCGAGTAGACGACGACGTAGAAGACGTTCGCGGCCAGCGCCAGCCCGCTGGAGAGCCAGTTGACGAAGAAGCCGAACCAGAGCGTCGAGACCACGCCGAGGACGAGGCCGAACACGACGGTCTGCCTGGCCGTCACGCTGTGCCGCGGCAGCGGGCGGCGGCGGGTGCGGCGCATCTCGGCGTCGATATCGCGGTCGACCCAGCAGTTGAGCGCGTTCGCGCTGCCCGCCGACAGGTAGCCGCCGACCGTGACCGCCAAGACCAACCAGAGCGACGGTACGCCGTGCGCGGCCAGGAACATCACCGGGATCGTCGTGACGATCAACAGCTCGATGATCCGCGGCTTGGTCAGGGCGACGTAAGCGTTCAGCGTCGCGCGCCACGACCGGCTCCCTGCCGCTGATGCGGCGTCTGGTGACGCGGCGTCATCAAGAGCGGTGCTATCGAGAAGCGGACCGTCGAGCGCGGTGTCGTCGATCATGGTGCCGTTAAGCATGGTGCCGTTAAGTACAGCGTGATCGAGGTCAGCGTCGGTCGCCGCGGGTGCGACGAAATGCGTCGCGGTCATCACGGGGCGGGACTCGACGGCTGTCACAGGCGGGCCTCTATTGCTGCTCAAATCACGCTGAACTGGATTCGACGAAACTCTAGACCCCGGCCGCGCGGTGCTCGCGGGCGGGTCGGCGCGAATCGCCGGGGCACGCCGCCCAGGCCGTCTGACCCGCTCGGCCCCGCCGGGCGGATTGGTAAGCCTTGGAGGGGTAGGGTGGCCGGTGGATAACGGAATCAATGCTTCGCCAATGCTTTGCCGCGCGGGGCCAGGCTGTTCCCACGCACAGCCCTGGCTGGCAGCGTCGCCGTCCGCCCCGACGCGCTGGACGCTATTTTTTTGACCACCAGGAAAGGACACGCGCGTTACTGTGAGCACGCCCACACCCTTCGAGTGGACCGAGCTGGACCGGCGGACCGTCGACACGGTCCGGGTGCTGGCGATGGATGCCGTGCAGAAAGTCGGCAACGGGCACCCCGGCACCGCGATGTCACTGGCCCCGGCCGCCTACCTGCTCTTCCAGAAGCACCTGCGGCACGACCCGGCCGACCCGCAGTGGACCGGCCGCGACCGCTTCGTGCTGTCCCCCGGACACTCCAGCCTGACGCTGTACATCCAGCTGTTCCTGTCCGGCTACGGACTGACGCTCGACGACCTCAAGTCCTTCCGCACCTGGGGCTCCCTGACGCCGGGTCACCCCGAGCACGGCCACACCGTCGGCGTGGAGACCACCACCGGCCCGCTCGGCCAGGGCCTGGCGAACGCGGTCGGCATGGCGATGGCCGCCCGCTACGAGCGCGGGCTGTTCGACCCGGACGCGGCGCCCGGCGCCTCGCCGTTCGACCACCGCGTCTACGCCTTCGCCTCCGACGGCGACCTGGAGGAGGGCGTCACCGGCGAGGCCTCCTCGATCGCGGGTACCCAGAAGCTCGGCAACCTCGTCGTGATCTACGACGACAACCACATCTCGATCGAGGGCGACACCAAGGTCGCCTTCACCGAGGACGTGCTGAAGCGGTACGAGGCGTACGGCTGGCACACCCAGTCGGTGGAGTTCACCACCCCGAACGGCTACGTCGAGGACGTCGAGGCGCTGCACAAGGCGATCGCCGCGGCCGAGAACGAGACCGGGCGCCCGTCGATCATCCGGCTGCGCACCATCATCGCCTGGCCCGCGCCCAAGGCGCAGAACACCGGCAAGGCGCACGGCTCCGCGCTCGGCGAGCCGGAGGTGGCCGCCACCAAGGAGATCCTCGGCTTCGACCCGCAGCAGCACTTCGAGGTCGCCGACGAGGTCCTGGAGCACGCCCGACAGGTCGGCGAGCGCGGAAAGGCCGCCCACGCGCAGTGGAACGGGGCGTACGAGACCTGGCGCGCCGCGAACCCGCAGCGGGCCGCGGAGTTCGACCGGATCTCCCGGCGGGCGCTGCCGGCCGGCTGGGACGCCAAGCTGCCCGAGTTCCCGGCAGGCAAGGACGTCGCCACCCGCAAGGCTTCCGAGGCTGTCATCCAGGCCGTCGCCGAGCAGCTGCCCGAGTTCTGGGGAGGCTCGGCGGACCTGGCCGAGTCGAACAACACCACCATCAAGGGCGGCCTGTCCTTCCTGCCGTACCACGAGCAGGACAACGAGTTCGGCGGCTCCTCGC
Organism: Actinocrinis sp.; assembly: GCF_035946395.1. Taxonomy (NCBI): domain Bacteria; kingdom Bacillati; phylum Actinomycetota; class Actinomycetes; order Catenulisporales; family Actinospicaceae; genus Actinocrinis; species Actinocrinis sp. The sequence goes on along the minus strand of NZ_DASYZI010000456.1, from coordinate 5,254 downwards.
CGTACGGCCGGATCCTGCACTTCGGCATCCGCGAGCACGCGATGGGCTCGATCCTCAACGGCATCGCCCTGCACGGCAACACCCGCGTGTTCGGCGGCACGTTCCTGGTCTTCTCCGACTACATGCGCCCGGCCGTGCGCCTCGCCTCGTTGATCCACCTGCCGGTGACGTACGTGTGGACGCACGACTCGGTCGGCCTCGGCGAGGACGGCCCGACGCACCAGCCGGTGGAGCACTACGCGGCGCTGCGCGCGATCCCCGGGTTCAGCTTCGTGCGGCCGGCCGACGCCAACGAGACCGTGGCGGCCTGGAAGGCGACCCTGGAGCAGGACGGGCCGGTCGGGCTGGCGCTGACCCGGCAGAACCTGCCGGTCTTCGACCGCGAGGCGCTCGGCGCGTCGCTTCCCGTTCACGAGGGTGTCAAGCGCGGCGGGTACGTTCTGGCCGAGGCCTCCGGCGCGGCGCCGCAGGTCGTCCTCATCGGCACCGGCTCGGAGGTACAGCTCGCGGTGACCGCCCGCGAACGGCTGGAGGCCGCCGGGGTGCCGACCCGGGTCGTCTCGATGCCGTGCGTGGAGTGGTTCGACGCGCAGGACGCGGGTTATCGGGAGTCGGTGCTGCCGAAGTCCGTGCGGGCCAGGGTCGCCGTCGAGGTCGGGGTGGCGCAGCCGTGGTACCGGTTCGTCGGCGACGCCGGCCGGGTCGTCTCGCTGGAGCACTACGGCGCGTCGGCCGACCACGCCACGATCTTCCGGGAGTTCGGCATCACCGCCGAGGCGGTCGAGGCGGCCGCCCGGGAATCGCTGGCCGAAGCCGGGGCTTGAGACTTAGGGGAGATGAGATCCATGAGTGAGCGTCTTGAGAAACTGGCCGGCGCCGGGGTGGCGATCTGGCTGGACGACCTGAGCCGGGAGCGGATCAGCTCCGGCAACCTGGCGGCCCTGCTGCGCGAGAAGAACGTGGTCGGCGTCACCACGAACCCGACGATCTTCCAGAAGGCGATCAGCGGCTCCGCGATCTACAACGGCCAGATCCGCGAGCTGGCGGTGCGCGGTGTGACGGTCGACGAGGCCGTGCGGATGATCACGGCCCGTGACGTGCGTGACGCCGCGGACGTGCTGCGGCCCGCCTACGACGCCTCCGCGGGCCAGGACGGGCGGGTCTCGATAGAGGTCGACCCGCGCCTGGCGCACAAGACCACGGCGACCGTCGCCGAGGCCAAGCAGCTGTGGTGGCTGGTGGACCGGGACAACGTGTTCATCAAGATCCCGGCGACCCGGGAGGGTCTGCCGGCGATCGCCGCGACCCTCGCGCAGGGGATCAGCGTCAACGTCACGCTGATCTTCTCGATCGAGCGGTACAAGGCCGTGATGGACGCGTTCCTGGACGGCATGGAGCAGGCCTACGCCAACGGCCACGACCTGTCGAAGATCGCCTCGGTCGCGTCCTTCTTCGTCTCGCGGGTGGACACCGAGGTCGACAAGCGGCTGAAGAAGCTCGGCACGGCGGAAGCGACGGCGCTGCTCGGCAAGGCCGCAGTCGCGAACGCGCGGCTCGCCTACGCGGCGTATGAAGAAGTGTTCGGTTCGGCACGGTGGGAGGCGCTGGCCGCCAAGGGCGCCAAGCCGCAGCGTCCGCTGTGGGCCTCGACCGGCGTGAAGGACCCGGCGTACAAGGACACGCTGTACGTGGACGAACTCATCGTGTCGGGCGTCGTCAACACCATGCCCGAGGCCACGCTCGACGCCGAGGCCGACCACGGCGAGCCGACCCCGGACGCGGTGCACGGCACCTACGACGAGTCCCGCAAGGTGTTCGACGGGCTGGCCGCGCTCGGCATCTCGTACGACGACGTCGTGCAGGTGCTTGAGGACGAGGGCGTGGAGAAGTTCGACACCTCGTGGAACGAGCTGCTGGACGCGCTGCGCGCCGAGCTCGCGAAGGAGAGCGCCGCGGCCGGCGAGGAGAACGCCGCGTGAACCCGGAGCCTGCCGCCGTCGCGGCGGCCGCGTCGCGCACCGGCTTCGGCCAGTCCATCGCGGCGCGGCTGATGAGCGCCGCGGAGCACGCCGGCACCGACTGGGCCAACCCGCTGCGCGACCCGCAGGACCGGCGGCTGCCGCGCATCGCCGGACCCTGCGGCCTGGTGATCTTCGGGGTGACCGGGGACCTGTCACGCAAGAAGCTGATGCCTGCGATCTACGACCTGGCGAACCGGGGGCTGCTGCCCCCGGGCTTCGCGCTGGTCGGCTTCGCCCGCCGGGACTGGGAGGACGAGGACTTCTCGCAGGTCGTCTACGAGGCGGTCAAGGAGCACGCCCGCACCCCCTTCCGCGAGGAGGTGTGGCGGCAGCTGTCGGAGGGTTTCCGCTTCGTGCCCGGCGAGTTCGGCGACCCGGTCGCGTTCGAGAAGCTGCGCGACACGATCGACGAGCTCGACCGGCTGCGCGGCACCAACGGCAACCACGCCTTCTACCTGTCGGTCCCGCCGAAGTTCTTCCCGGGCGTGGTCCAGCAGCTCAAGGAGTCGGGGCTGGCCGACGGCGGCGAGAACTCCTGGCGGCGGGTCATCATCGAGAAGCCGTTCGGGCGCGACCTGGCCAGCGCCAAGTCGCTCAACAAGGTGGTCAACGACGTCTTCCCGCCCAAGTCGGTCTTCCGGATCGACCACTACCTGGGCAAGGAGACGGTGCAGAACATCCTGGCGCTGCGTTTCGCCAACGAGATGTTCGAGCCGATCTGGAACCGCAACTACGTCGACCACGTGCAGATCACCATGGCCGAGGACATCGGCATCGGCGGCCGGGCGGGCTACTACGACGGCATCGGCGCGGCCCGCGACGTGATCCAGAACCACCTGCTCCAGCTGATGGCCCTGACGGCCATGGAGGAGCCGACCTCCTTCGACGCGGACTCGATCTTCGCGGAGAAGGTCAAGGTGCTCTCGGCGGTGCAGCTGCCCGAGGACTTGGCCGCGCACACAGTGCGCGGACAGTACGCCGAGGGCTGGCAGGGCGGGGAGAAGGTGATCGGCTTCCTCAAGGAGGACGGCATCGCCGCGGACTCGATCACCGACACCTACGCCGCCATCAAGCTGGAGATCGACACCCGCCGCTGGGCCGGCGTGCCGTTCTACCTGCGCACCGGCAAGCGGCTCGGCCGCCGGGTCACCGAGATCGCGGTGGTCTTCCAGCGCGCCCCGCACCTGCCGTTCACCGACACGATGACCGAGGAACTGGGCTCGAACGCCCTGGTCATCCGGGTGCAGCCGGACGAGGGCGTGACCGTGCGCTTCGGCTCGAAGGTCCCGGGCACCTCGATGGAGGTGCGGGACGTGTCGATGGACTTCCAGTACGGCGAGGCGTTCACCGAGTCCTCCCCCGAGGCCTACGAGCGGCTCATCCTGGACGTCCTGCTCGGCGACCCGCCGCTGTTCCCGCGGCTGGAGGAGGTCGAACTCGGCTGGGAGATCCTCGACCCGGTCGAGGAGTACTGGTCCGCGAACGGCAAGCCCGCGCAGTACCCGGCCGGCACCTGGGGCCCGGCCGAGGCCGACGAGATGCTGGACCGCGACGGACGGTCCTGGAGAAGGCCATGATCATCGACCTCACCGACACCAGCTCCAGCAAGATCGGCGCGACGCTGGTCCAGGCGCGCCGCCGGGCCGGTTCGCCGACCACCGGCGCCGTGCTGACGCTGATCATCTCCACCGAGGAGCGTCACCACTACGACGCGATGAAGGCTGCCAGCCGGGCTTCGCGCGAGCACCCGGCCCGCATCATCGTGGTCGTCGGCCGTCCCGAGGTCGCGCGCACACGGCTCGACGCGGAGGTGCGCGTCGGCGACGAGACCGGGCCCGGCGAAGTCATCGTGCTGCGGCTCTACGGCGAACTGTCCGCGCACGCCGACTCGGTCGTCGTGCCGCTGCTGCTGCCGGACGTGCCCGTGGTCACCTGGTGGCCGGACGCGGGCCCGGACGTGCCGTCGAACGACCCGCTGGGCCGGTTCGCGGCGCGCCGGATCACCGACGCCGCCGAGTACCACAAGCCGATGGACAAGCTGCGTGCCCGCGCCGCCGGATACTCCCCCGGCGACACGGATCTGGCGTGGACCCGGCTCACCCCGTGGCGCTCGATGCTCGCCGCCGCGCTCGACCAGTTCCCGCGCAAGATCACCGGCGCCTCGGTCTCCGGCGAGGAGGGCAACCCGTCGGCGCGGATCCTCGCGGTGTGGCTGCGCCAGCGGCTGAACGTGCCGGTCAGCCGCACTGCGGACGAGGGGCCCGGCATCACCGGGGTCGAACTGCACACACCCGACGGCCCGATCGCGCTGACCCGCCCGGACGGCGAGTTGGCCACGCTCTGCGTGCCCGGCCAGCCGGACCGTCCCGTAGCGCTCAAGCGCCGCGAGACCGCCGAGCTGATCGCCGAGGAGCTGCGCCGCCTCGACCCGGACGACGTCTACGCCAAGCTGCTACAGGACGTGGACGTACCGTTCACCGAGCCGCTGAAGGTGGCCGGCCCGACCGTGGAGAAGGCCGCGAAGGAGGCCGCCAAGCTGGGCGAGCCGAAGCCCGTGTCCACCACCGACAGCACCGCCGGCACCGACGTCAAGTCCGCCGACGGCTCCCCCGCCCCGAGGGAGTCGGCTTGACTGCCGCGCACAACCCCCGCGGCTCCCGCGCCGGAGCCACCCCCGAGCTCATCATCCACCGCGACGCCCCGCTTCTGGCGCAGGCTGTGGCGGCGCGGCTGGTGACGAAGCTCGTGGACGTGCTCGCCGCGAAGGACGAGGCGCACCTCGTCCTGACCGGCGGCACGGTCGGCATCGGCTCGCTGACCGCGGTCGGCGAGCTGCCGGCGCGGGTGGCCGTGGACTGGAAGCGGGTCCACCTGTGGTGGGGTGACGAGCGCTTCCTGCCGGAAGGCGATCCGGACCGCAACGAGACCCAAGCGCGCTCGGCGCTGCTCGACAAGCTGGACCTCGACCCGGCGCGGGTGCACGCGATGCCCGCGTCGGACGGCCCGGACGGCGACGACGCCGAGGCCGCCGCCGAGCACTACGCAGCCGAACTGGCCCGCCACGCCGCAGACGACAGCGACGTGCCCGACTTTGACGTGGAGCTGTTCGGCATGGGCCCGGACGGCCACGTGGCATCGCTGTTCCCGGAGCACCCCGGCGTCTACGAGGAAGACCCGGCGGTCATCGCCGTGCACAACTCGCCCAAGCCCCCGCCGGACCGGCTCTCGTTCAC
>NZ_DASYZI010000455.1:0-9661 GCF_035946395.1 Actinocrinis sp. | reverse complement strand
CTCCTTCGGGAAGGCCGACTCGCCGGCGGCGAGCTTGCCGTGATTGGCCAGCACCCGCAGCCGTCCGGTCTGCCGCTCCCACATGGAGATCGAGGCGACCGCGGCGCGCAGGTCGCGCTGGGCCTCACGGGCGGCGATGCGTATGACGTCCTCGACCGAGTGCGCCGCAGCCATCGACTTCGCGAAGCCGGTCAGCGCGCGCAGCCGCGCCGCGGCGTGGGCCTCAGCGCCCGGCCGCGGTCTGGTGACGTCGTGCGCTCCGGTGACCTGACTCACCTACTCGTCGGGAAGGGTGGAAGGCCAGCCGGGACGAAATGTCCCAGCCGGTCCCGGTGGGCGTCGAATCGTGCCACCGGCCGCATCCGGAGGCGTACGGACTGCAACAATACCGCTCTCCGCCGATCCCGTCCGCATCCGGGTCGCTGGCGTGCCGTCCGGACGTGGGCGGTCCGGACGGCCGTGAGTGTGAGGTTCCAGTCCTGGTGCGTGTTCAGTCGTGGTGGTGCATATCGGCCGCGGGGTCGCCGGAGATGAGCGTGGCGACCTCCCGCTGGGTCTCCTCGACGTGCGGGATGTCGTCCAGCTCGACCTGGCCGTGCTCCCCGGCCGACTCGACCACGAGCGTGCCGCAGCCGAGCATCCGATCCAGCAGCGAGTCGTGCCGGAAGGAGACGTCGTTCACCTTCTCCAGCGGGATGTCCCGGCCGACCCGGTGGATCCAGCCGAGCCTGATGATCAGGCGCCGGTTGGTGATCACATAGTTCGTGTTCATCCAGGTGATCCAGGGGCGCGCCACGAACCAGACGATGATCGCCAGCGCCACGACGCCGATGGCGATCCAGCTGGCCTGCGCGCCGGTGCCGTGCTTGGGTGCGACGGCCACCAGGAACCCGCCGATGCCGAAGGTGAGGATGAGCGTGATCACCGGCAGCACCAGGGCTTTCCAGTGCGGGCGCAGTTGAAGGTCTACCCGCTCACCTTCGCTGAGCAGCCGTTGGGGATACCCCATGACAGTCTTCGTCCCCTCCTACTAAAAGTGTGATCGGATCGGTCGCTGATCCGATCACCGGTCTGTATGGGCGAATCCTGGCACGTCCGATGTACCGCGCGCTATTACTGCTCCGGTCGCAAGTGCACAACATCGCCTGCGCCGATTGGCGACGACGCGCCATCGGCGGTACGCACGAGCAGCCGGCCGTCCGCGTCGATCCCGGTCGCGTGCCCGAACACCACGGTCCCACCAGGCAATTCGGCACGCACCGGCCGGTCGAGCGTCGCACAGGCGGCCCGATACGCGGCGGCCAGCCCGCTGCGTTCGGCGTCGCCGTCGGCCCCGGACCAGTCGGCATACCAGGACCCGAAAGTACGAAGCAGCACCCGCAGAAGCGTGTCCCGGTCGGTGACCTTCGCACCGGCCAGTTCGAGTGACGTCGCATGCGGCGCAGGGAGCTCATCGGTGCGTAACGTGACATTGATACCAATGCCCACGACGACGTAAGGCTCGGCGCCGCCACCTTGCTCGGCAAGGATGCCGCCGAGCTTGCGGTCTGTGCCGTAGCTGGTATCGGCATTGGCATCGGCATTGGAGCGCTCCGCCGAGCCCGGCAGGATCAGGTCGTTCGGCCATTTGAGGGAGACGTCCAGCTCGGATACGCGGGCGACCGCCGAACGGACGGCGACCCCGGCGAGTAGCGGCAGCCAGCCCCAGCGGTTCGGCGGCGCCTCGGGCCGTAGCAGAATCGACACGAAAAGCCCGGAACGCGGCGGCGCGACCCAGGCGCGGCCGAGCCGTCCCTTGCCCGCGGTCTGCGCCTCCGCGACCACGACGGAACCGTGCGGTGCGCCGTCCGCCGCCGCCCCGAGCAGTGCCGTGTTGGTCGACTCGACTTCCGGCAGGACGCGTAACGCCGCGACGCCGTGCCCATTCAACCCCGCTCCGGGCACCATCAGCGCGCGTTGCAGGATGTGCTCGTTCAACGGGGGGCGGTTTAGATCGTTGTAGACCGAGGCCATGGCCGCAGCCTACGACCGAACGTATACATTGACAGAAGCCCCCGGAACGGCGCGTCTCGTCGACGGGAGGACCAACACTCGTTCTAGGGAGTAGACGAGCGACGATGGCCGAAGAGATCGACATCCACACGACTGCGGGCAAACTCTCGTTGCTGCGTACGCATCTGGACGAAGCAGTGCACGCGGGCTCGGCCAAGGCCGTGGAGAAGCAGCACGCCAAGGGCAAGCTGACCGCGCGGGAGCGGATAGAGCTGTTGCTCGACGAGGGCTCGTTCCAGGAACTCGACGAGCTGGCCCGGCACCGGTCGACGAGCTTCGGCATCGAGAAGAACCGGCCGTACACCGACGGCGTGATCACCGGCTACGGCACTGTCGACGGCCGGCCGGTGTGCCTGTTCTCGCAGGACTTCGCCGTGTACGGCGGTTCGCTCGGCGAGGTCAACGGCGAGAAGATCGCCAAGGTGATGGACCTGGCGATGAAGATCGGCTGCCCGCTGATCGGGATCAACGACGGCGGCGGCGCGCGGATCCAGGAGGGCGTGGTCGCGCTCGGCGCCTTCGGCGAGGTGTTCCGGCGCAACGTGCACGCCTCCGGGGTCATCCCGCAGATCTCGCTGATCGTCGGTCCGGCGGCCGGCGGCGCGGTGTACTCCCCCGCACTGACCGACTTCATCGTGATGGTGGACAAGACCTCGCACATGTTCATCACCGGACCGGACGTGATCAAGACGGTGACCGGCGAGGACGTGGGCTTCGAGGAACTCGGCGGCGCGCACACGCACAACACGAAGTCCGGTAACGCGCACTACCAGGCGTCGGACGAGAAGGACGCCTTCGACTACGTCAGGAGCCTGCTGTCGTTCCTGCCGCAGAACAACCTGGAGGACCCGCCGGTCTTCGCGGTCGACGACGACCTGTCGGCCACCGACGCGGACCTTGAACTGGACTCGCTGATCCCCGACTCGGCGAACCAGCCGTACGACATGCACCGGGTCGTCGAGCACGTGCTCGACGGCGGCGACTTCGTCGAGGTGCAGGCGATCTTCGCGCCGAACGTGGTGATCGGCTTCGGCCGGGTCGAGGGGCACTCGGTCGGCGTGGTCGCGAACCAGCCGATGCAGTTCGCCGGTTGCCTGGACATCGACGCCTCCGAGAAGGCCGCGCGGTTCATCCGCACCTGCGACGCGTTCAACATCCCGATCCTGACGTTCGTCGACGTCCCCGGCTTCCTGCCGGGCACGGGCCAGGAGTGGAACGGCATCATCCGGCGCGGAGCGAAGCTGCTGTACGCGTACGCCGAGGCGACGGTGCCCATGGTCACCGTCATCACGCGTAAGGCATACGGCGGCGCATACGACGTCATGGGATCCAAGCACCTCGGCGCGGACATCAACGTCGCGTGGCCTACCGCGCAGATCGCGGTCATGGGTGCGCAGGGTGCGGTGGACATCCTCAACAAGCGGGACATCGCCGGCGCCGAGGATCCGGCGGCCAAGCGTTCCGAGCTGATCACGGCGTACGAGGACACTCTGCTGAACCCTTACATCGCCGCCGAGCGCGGATACGTCGACTCGGTGATCGAGCCGTCGCAGACTCGCGCGTTCATCGCGCGGGCATTGCGCATGCTGCGCACCAAGCGCGCGCAGTTGCCGCCGAAGAAGCATGGGAACATCCCGCTGTGACGGCCACGACTGTGACACCCACGACGACTGATGAAGCAGAGGGAGTAGCGGTGGAGATGGTGGACGACGCCCCTGCGGACGATGCCGCAGTGACCCTACGCATCGTGCGCGGTGAGCCGACGCCGGAGGAACTCGCCGCGCTGATCGTGGTCCTGGCCATGCGGGGAAGTGGCGGCACGGAGTCCGGAAAACATGCGAACGCGTCCGGCTGGACGAACCGGTCGCGGTACCTGCGCGCAGGTTTGTGGCATACGCACACGTCCGGGGACTGGCGTACGTCTGCCTATCCGCAATGACCTTGAGACTGGTATTGGCGTCGCAGTCGCCGGCTCGGTTGACGCTGCTGCGTAACGCGGGGTTCGCGCCGGAAGCGATCGTCAGCGGCGTCGACGAGGACGCTTATGACGCGGCTGGCCCGGCGGAACTCGCACTCACGCTGGCGCAGGCCAAGGCGCGCGCGGTAGCCGAATCGATCGAGCCGGGGGCACTGGTCATCGGCTGCGACTCGGTGCTCGAACTGGACGGCATGGCGTTCGGAAAGCCGGACGACACCGAGGACGCCATCAGCCGCTGGAAGACGATGCGCGGCCGCGAGGGAGTGCTGCTCACCGGCCACTGCCTGATCGACACCCGCACTCTGAGTCCTGGCACTCGGAGTTCTGGCACTGTGGTTTCGGGCAAGGGTGGCGCAGAGTGGCGCGAGGTCAGCCGGACGGCCGGTACCACGGTGCGGTTCGCCGACCTGTCGGACGCCGAGATCGAGGCGTACGTGGCCACCGGCGAGCCGCTGTGGGTCGCCGGAGCGTTCACGCTCGACGGCATCGGCGGGCCGTTCGTGGATTCGATCGGCGGCGATCCGTCCAACGTGATCGGGCTCTCACTGCCGCTGCTGCGCCGCATGCTGGGTGAAATCGGCGTGGCGGTGAGCGACTTGTGGGCCGCTCCCGCGGAAGGGTGACGCGCAACGCTGAATTGCCTCACCCGTTTGGCCGAAAGAAGCGATTGGCCGCTGACGCGGCGTCACGTAGGGTCGCTGCGTGAGTACCTCGGGCGAGTTTCATCTATCCGACCGATGGTCACGCAGGGACACGTTGCGTACTGCGTGGTTGGTCTGCGCCGCCGCCGCGTTGACGGAAGGCTGCTCGTCCCCAGGTACCGGGACCTCGGCGTCACCTGTCACGCGATCCAGCACTTCAGCCACGTCACGCGGCCCTTCACCATCGGTCACGGCCGGCACGGCTACGAGTTCATCCAGTCCATCCGGACAACTCGCTTCGATCGCGAACGGCGTCGCGCTGACGTTCCACGGCGACGGACCACCCGCGCTCGCCACCGCGCTGCTGTCAGAGGCTGAGCGTGCCGGGGCGCGCGTCACCGTGCTGGCCGTGGGCCGCTGGCTCGGGCAGTATCCGGAGATGGCCCGCCGAGTGCTCGACGGTGGGCATGAACTCGGCAACCACACCGAACATCACATCGACATCGACGCGCTGAGCCCGGACGCCGCCTATGCCGAGATCGAGGGCTGCGCCGTGCGCCTGAAAAGCCTCGTCGGCTCGCGCGGCCGCTGGTTCCGCCCCTCGCAGGCGCAGCACGCCACCGCGACCGTACGCGCGGCGGCTGCCCGCGCCGGTTATCCGACCGTCCTGTCATACGACCTTGACTCGCTCGACTACACCGATCCTGGCGTTGACGCGGTCACGCACAACGTACTGTCAGCTGTACGTGCCGGGGACGTGGTCTCGATGCACCTCGGCCACAGCGGCACCGTCGAGGCGTTACCCGCGATCCTCGACGGGCTTCGTACGCGTGGCCTCCAAGCCGTCACCGCGTCTGCCCTCTTCCCACCGCCCGTTTCAGCCCCGGAGGTAGCACGCCGGTGAACACCTATGTCCGACGCCGATTCGTCGTCGGAGGCGTGGCAGTGGCAGTCACCGTCGGCGTCATCGCCGGCGGTTATGCGCTGTTCGGTTCGGGTACGCCGAGCAAGGCCTCAAGCCCCGATGCGAGTGCGGCCGCCGTCAGCCTTACGCACGGCTCCCCAGCGACGACTGCGTCCCCCACACCGACGTTCCAGCTGAGCACGGGGTTGGCCGGGATGCCCCCGTACGATCCGTCGGACTTGTACCTCGCGGATCGCCCCAACCAGCTGTCCGACGCGGTTAAGGGCATGCCGTCATATGTTTACGTGCCGAACAGCGATTCGGACACGGTCTCAGTGATCGACCCGGCGACGTACAAAGTCGTCCGCACAGTGCCGGTCGGGCATCAGCCGCAGCACGTCGTGCCGAGTTGGGACTTGATGACGCTGTGGGTGAACAACGACTTGGGCAACTCGCTCACGCCGATCGATCCGCGCACCGGCGCGTTCGGCAAGCCGGTGCCGGTGAATGATCCGTACAACCTGTACTTCACACCAGATGGCAAGTCAGCTGTGGTCATGTCCGAGGCGAACCGTCAGATCGTCTTCCGCGACCCGCACTCAATGGCGATTCAGGACATACTGCCGGTGCCGTGCGAGGGCGTGAACCACGCGGACTTCTCACCGGACGGCACGTACTTCATCGCGTCCTGCGAGTTCTCCGGCCAGTTGCTCAAGGTCGACACGTCGACGCACAAGCTGCTCGGCGTGCTCACGATGCGGTCCGGAGCGATGCCGCAGGACGTGAAGATCGCCCCCGACGGCTCGGTGTGGTACGTCGCCGACATGCAGACCAGCGGCGTGTGGACGGTGGACGGCGACAGGTTCAAGGTCACCGGCTTCATCCCGACCGGATACGGCGCGCACGGCCTCTACGTGAGCCGGGACTCGAAGTCGCTGTACGTCACGAACCGCGGCGCGGGATCGATCACCGTGCTCGACTTCGCGACCCGCAAGGCAAGCGCGGTATGGAAGATCCCCGGCCATGCGAGCCCGGACATGGGCGGCGTCTCGGCCGACGGAACGGTGCTGTGGCTTTCCGGGCGCTACGATGCCGAGGTATACGCGATCTCGACCTTTGACGGCCACCTGATCGCCCGGATCAAGGTCGGCAACGGTCCGCACGGGTTGTGCGTATATCCGCAGCCGGGGCGGTACTCACTGGGTCATACCGGAGTCTTCCGGTAACCGGTGCTGGCCTCCTCGTCACCGGCTTCCTGATCGCCGCCGGCTTCTTCGGTACCAGTTACCGCGTCGTCACCAGTTACCGCGTCACCGGCGTTCTCGCCACCAGCGTCCTCGTCACCGGTGCCCGGATCAGCCTCAGCGACGGCTTCAGTTTCGGCGCTGGCTTCGGGTTCAACGGTAGCTTCGGGTTCAGCGGTAGCTTCCGGTGCGTCGACGACCTCAACGCTCTCTGAACCGTTCACGTGCTGCTGCTCAACCGATATGCCATCCGAGTCGTCATCGTCAGACGCTTCAGGCTCATCGGACTCCGGCTCGGGCTCTTCGAGCGCTTCGGTCTCGGACTCTTCGGCCTCTGGCTCAACTTCGGCCGCAGGCTCGGACTCGTCACGCTCTTCCGTCTCGTCAGGCTCTTCTGTCTCTTCGGACTCGTCGACGTTCTCATGCTCAGCCTCGGGCTCGGGCTCGACATCTTCGACCTCGGCCGTATCTCCGTCGTCATCGCCCTCTTCATCTTGGGCAACTGAGGCAAACTCCGACACAGCCTCTTCCGGTTCGCCCAGCTCTTCTACCTGCTCAGGCTCAGACAGCACCTCAGACTCTGACAGCACCTCGGGCTCGTGCAGCGTTTCAGCCTCACGCGCTGCCGCTTCCGCCCAACGCGCCGCCTCGATTTCCTGTGCAGCCTGGGCCCGCTCCACCGCGGCGAGCATCGTCTCCCGCTCGTCGCGAAGCGTCGCCCGGCGGTAGTAACGCTCGCGATACCTGGCCCGGTGACGTCGGATGCCCGCTACATACAAAACGATCAACGCCAGCGCGACCACGGCCGCCAAGCCGATCGTGCCCAACGCGATCGCGCGCGTGTCCTGGGCCATCGACGTGGACACCTGGTTGGGCTGCGCGTTGATCTCGCCCGAGCCCTGATGAATCTTGGCCGAGCCGGGCATCGTGTATGACCACAGGACCGTCGAGTACGTCCAGGTCAGCACCTCGGTGTTCCCGGCCCTGTCGTCCGCGACCAACCCGGCGTTGGTGAGCGCGTACTCGACACTGCTGTAGTTCCGGCCTGGGCCGAATTCGAGGTGGATGCACGGGAAGCGGTACCCGGAACTGGCGATCATCGCCAGATTCGCCGACGCGGCGTCTACCGGCCTGGTGATCTGAAGCTGCGCGAGATTCGACGAGTCGATCTGCGGGGGCAGCATCGTCGATGGGCCCAGGGTGCTGATCGGCAGGGCACCTGCATGCCCAGGGTCCGTCGACGACCCGGGTATGCCCGGCAGGTCCAGATCACCGCCTGAGCCTTTGATCGGCTGGCCGCTGGCGACGCATGCCACGCTGGCCGTGGCGGTCGGCGTGTGGACCACCGCCGGGGCAGGCGAGAACGTCGAGACGTAGCCGAACTGCTGCGAGGTGTCGACGGGGCTCGCGGACGACGACGGCTCGTGATGCTTCGTCGGCGGAAGGACAATCGCGCCCGTCGTACCGCCCCCGCCGCTCGGCTGCGGGGGCGGCGACGATAGGCAAATGAACACGTCGCAACTCGGAAAGGGCCGCGAGGGGCGGATGAGGATGTTCCCCGACGCAGAGGAAGCCGCGGCATGCGGCGGGAACGCCAGCAGAGTTCCGGACGCGATGGCGGCGCAGCCCACGGCCAGCAAGGCTTTCGCGGGCGCGGTTCGGAACACGTGCAGGAGGGTTGTACGGGGTGTCGGCACGACGGGCGCCATTCCGGGTCGGGATCAGGGACGTGGGTACCGGGGTCAGGCGGGCTGCCACTCGGCGCCGAGTCGTTTACGCCGTCGCCATGCCATCACCGCGGCGAGTATCCCGGCGAGCAGGCCGCTCAGGTGCCCCTGCCAAGAGATGTGCATCGCGCTTACGGTCGCAGAAGGATAAAGCAGAACGAGCGTCCACTGGTAGTAGACGAACACCGCGACTCCGACCGCGATCTGCCATACGGCCTGCCACACCGAGCGGGCGAACAGGCCACGGACGACTACATAGCCGAGCAGTCCGAAAATCAGACCACTTGCTCCGACGGTGTCCGTGTTCGAGGGCGAGAACAGCCAGGTACCGATGCCGCCGACGCCGATGATCACCACTGTGGCGTATACGAACCTGCGGATCCCTCCGAGGGCAGCCAGGAAGGTCAGCAGGGCCAGCGGCGGCGTGTTGCTCTCAATGTGTTGCAGGTTCGCATGCAGGAACGGCGCGGTCACGATGTGCGGTAGATCGGAGACGCTGCGGGCGACGATGCCGTACTCACCGTCGAGCCGGTAGCCGTCAACCGCGTTGAACAGCTGGACCAGCCAGATCAGGCCGACGAGGATGACGGTGACCTCGGCCGCCACACGCGCATCGGCCAGGGCCGCGGCGCCGCGCGCCTTGAGGCGGTCCCCTTTGTTCGTGCTCAGCGAGCCGCCGGATATGGACACTGCGCGGCCAACCTCCCCAAACGCGACGATCGGCATCTGTGCTTCTGTCTCATTGCGGTACCAGAAGGCTCGATTCGGCGTCGTACGTCACGGCCCCTGTGACAAGAACCATAGCGCTCGCCTCATTACAAGGAGACGCGCGCTCACGCAGGATTGGTTGTGGGCCGCATACAACCAGTGGCGGCCCCTTCGGTGGCGATCCCCGGACGCGGTGGCCGTTCCCGCCTGCCTACACTCAAGGGGTCCTCTCCGACCAAAGAACCGAGAGCCGAAGGAGCCTGACGTGCGCAAGGTGTTGATCGCGAATCGTGGGGAGATCGCGGTGCGGGTGGCGCGGGCGTGTCGGGATTTGGGTTTGGTGAGTGTGGCGGTGTTCGGGGAGGCGGATCGGGATGCGGTGCATGTGCGGGTGGCGGATGAGGCGT
>NZ_DASYZI010000454.1:0-3782 GCF_035946395.1 Actinocrinis sp. | reverse complement strand
GATCAAGCTGCGCCGCGTCATCATCGCCGCACGTTTTTCGCACCCAGGGGTCTACCAGCCACGACCCGAAGAAACCCGCGCCATCCTGCTGGCCTGGGCCGCAGCCAAAACATGACCACCCAAAACAGCGAAACACGAGGGGTAGGGGCGGCGTTCAGTCATGACAGAGCCCTAGTACGGCAGCCTCAGTTCGTGATCTGAGGTGTGGCGTCGCAGCGTTCGGATGATGCTGTGCGGCGTGCGGGCGGCCACCGCGCGATCATGCAGTGTTTGTGAGGACAACTTCAGATCTTGCGGTGGCCGCGGGCCACAGCGTAAAGCAGGCCGGGTGGTGGTCGCTGTTCGACCAGGTCACCAATCGCGTAGCCGGACGGTTCGCGCGAGTGGAGCCCAGGCGTACGGCCCGGTTGTTCCTGCTTGGATTGCTCTGCGGCGTCGAGCGCAAGAACTGCTGGAACCTAGCCGAGCACGCGGGCCTGTCCGATCCGCAGCCGATGCAGCGGCTGCTGCGCGAGGCGGTGTGGGACGCCGACGCGGTGCGTGACGACGTGCGTGACCTGGTCGTCGAGCACCTTGGTACACCAGAGGCGGTGCTGGTGGTGGACGAGACCGGGTTCCTGAAAAAGGGCGAGCGTTCGATCGCCGTGCAGCGCCAATACACCGGCACCGCTGGAAGAATCGAGAACGCGCAGGTCGCGGTGTTCCTCGCGTACGCCGCCGCGGCCGGCCGGGCCCTGGTCGACCGGCGTCTCTACCTGCCCGCCTCCTGGTGCCAGAACCGCGAGCGCTGCACGGCGGCCGGGGTCCCCGAGCAGGCCGGCTTCGCCACCAAGCCACGCCTGGCCCTGCAGATGATCGAGCAGGCGCATGGCGCCGGAGTGCCCGCTTCGTTCGTCGCCGCAGATGAGGTCTACGGTAGCGACCCGGTTTTCCGCGCCGGGATCATGGCTCTGGGTCTGGGCTACGTACTCGCGGTGGCCTGCGACCACCGCGTCACCGTGCACGGCGGGATCCGCCGCCGCCTCGATCAGATCGCCGCCGACCTGCCGCCCGGAGCGTGGCAGCTGTGGGAGCCCGAAAGCGGAACAACCGTCCGAGTTCTCGAACGCGCTGGCATGGTCCAGGCATTGTGCGCGATCACTGTCCGCGGCAGACAACTGCTTGCCAGTAGCAGCTGTTTCGACGAGGCGGTGCTGCTGTGGGACCCAGAGGAGGGCAAGCTTGTCACGGTCCTGAGCGGCCACAGCGGCGAGGTTCAGGCGTTGTGTGCTGTCGACATCGGAGGTAAGCAGCTGCTTGCCAGCAGTGGCGGCATCAATGACTGGACAGTACGGATATGGGATCTCGACAGCGGCAAGACCCAGGTCCTTTCTCACCACACCGGCGAACACCGAGTGCTATGTTCGGTCGCCATCGATGGCAGGCGGGTACTTGCCAGCAGCGGCTTCGGCCGGACTGTGCGGTTGTGGGATCCGGAAAGCGGTGAAGTCCAGGTCCTGGAAGGCCACACCCACGAAGTCAGGGCACTGTGCGAAGTCACCGTCGAGGACAGGCGACTGCTTGTCAGCAGCGACGGCTGGACGGTGCGGCTATGGGACCTGAGCAGCGCCAGATCTGCCCAAACCCTGAAAAGCACAGGCCAAGTTGAAGTGCTGTGCGCCGTGGCTGTCGGCGGCAGACAACTGCTCGCCAGCAGCCACGGCAGCCATCGCCGTGACCGTGGCATCAAGCGTATGCAATTGTGGGATCCGGACAGCGGCGATAGCCGACTCCTCGAAGACCGCTGGGTCAAGTCGCTGTGTGCGGTGACCGTCGGTGGCAAACAATTGCTTGCCAGCGGAGGCTTCGGCGTAGTGGCGCTCTGGGACCTGGACCGCATCGAGCCGGTCCAGGCATGGGAGGGCTACTCCGGCTGGGTGACCGCGCTGTGCGGCATCTCTGTCGGCAGCAGACAATTGCTCGCCGCCGGAACCGATCGCAATGGCTCCGGTAGTGCCGGGGCGGTGTGGTTATGCGATCCAGACAGCGGTAGAACCTGGATCCTGGAGGATCACAACCACCGTGTCGGGGCGCTGTGTACCACAACTGTCGGCGGCGTACAACTGCTAGTCACAGGCAGTCTCAGTTCCGCCAACCATGCCGGCCAAGTGCGGCTGTGGGACCCAGAGAGCCGCACAGTCGTCGCAACCATCGAAGATCGCTATCTCCGGGCGCTGTGCGCGATCAGTATTGGCGGCAGGCAGCTAATCGCCAGCGGAGGCCTTACCGGAATCGTGCTGTGGGATCCCGACAGCGGCGAGCGCGCCTGGGCCGTTGAAGACCACAGCGGTTGGATAAATGCGCTATGTACGATCACCATCAATGGCAAGCAGCTACTCGCCAGCGGCGGAGACGATCGAACGGTACGGATCTATGATCCGGATGTCTCACGTTCTTGGACCCTCCGTACGCGTCATCCAGTCAGGGCGCTCACCGCGATTGGCCAGTCCCTGTTCATAGGCCTCGCCAACGGTGTCATGGCCGTAACCATCGACGCTTCACTGGGACTCGGTCTATGACCAGAAGCAGGCCGACGAGGTCAGCTAGTTCAAGACCGATCCGTCCGTCTCGTTTATCGGTAGCCGCAGACGTTGGAATGTGCGGAGTTGCTGCCTACGGGCGTCGCGTCAGGCGCAGGCGCGGGGTTGCGTAGGCACGCTCAGCTGTGCCAGCTGTTCGCGCAGGGCGGTGGCCCGGTCGATCAGGCCCGCCGCTGACGCCTCCGCACCGTAGACCGACAGCAGGGTTCCTACGGCGGCATTCGCAGCGTCGAGATCCTGCCCGACCAGCACGCGCGCCTCGGCAAAGCGCAGCAGCGTCGGGGCGACGTCGACACGGGCACTCGGGTCGCGATCAGCAAGCCGTTCGGCTAACGCGCGCGCCTCGACGATAGCATCGAGCAGGTCAGCGGGCCCCGCCAATACACGACTCCGCAGCACGAGCACCAGGTTGTTGAGGGACTGCAGCAGTTGCGGACCATGTGTGCCGAGGTCCGAAGAAGCCATGTCGTGTGAAACTGACGGTCATCGTTGACACTGCGGGTCTCCGACCACTACGGAGATCACCGTGCCCGACCGTCGAGGACGGCGGGCAGCGGGCCCCGGCCCTGCGGTTCGGCGACCCGCGCGTGATGGCCCTGGCCGGCGCCCTGGCCGCCTGCGTACACACCGTCACCGGACAGGTCACCAACAAGAGCCTGCGCGCCATGGTGGCCACGCTCCTCGGTATCTCGTACAGCAGCGCCCGGATGAGCTATGACCTGCGCCGGCTACGCCTTAAAGGCCTGATAGAACGGGTGCCCGGTAGCAACGCCTACCGCATCACCGAGACCGGACTGCGCTTCGCCGTGTTCTACACCAAACTCCACGACCGGCTCCTGACCCCGCTCATGGCCGCCGACAAACCACCCGCACCCACCGAAGTCCAACAGGCCCTGGCCACCCTCCAACGCCATACCGACCGCTCCATCGGCCCGGCCAGACTCACACCGGCGAGCTGACCAGGCCAGACGAAACTTGCCTCAAAACGAAAGAACTCGCGCAACAGAGTGGCCTAGGTACCGGATGCAAGCAGCATGCGGCTTCGTCGCTCAGTTGGCGCACTGAGCTTGCTCCGGTTTTCCGGACGGTTCCGGTGTGTCACGCCGCTTCGGGGGTGGCGTGTGTCTGTTCGTACTGCACGGGGCTGAGCATGTCGAGTGTCGAGTGACGCCGATGCGGGTTGTACCAGGCCTCGATATATTC
>NZ_DASYZI010000453.1:0-11508 GCF_035946395.1 Actinocrinis sp. | reverse complement strand
GCGGCGCGGACTTCGGGGATGGCCGAGGGGGCCATGGACAGCGAGGTGACGCCCAGTCCGACGAGCACCGGTGCAAGTCGCGGGTCGGCTGCCGCCTCTCCGCAGACGCCTACCGGCTTGCCGCAGGCCGCTCCTGCGGCGGCGGTCAGTTCGATCAGGCGGAGGACTGCCGGGTGCCAGGGGTCTTGGAGCGCACCGAGCGAGCCGAGCATTCGGTCTGCGGCCAGCGCGTACTGCGTCAGGTCGTTCGTGCCCAGCGACACGAAGTCCACTTCCGCGAGCAGCGGATCCGCACGCAGCGCCGCCGAGGGGACCTCGATCATCGCGCCCACCGTGCCCAGGCCGTGGGATCTCGCCCGCTCGGCGAACCAGGCCGCGTCGCGCTCGTCGGCGATCATCGGCGCCATCACCCACAGCTCGGCGGACGCGCTTTCCGCGGCCTTGGCGAGCGCGGCCAACTGCGTCTCCAGCAGCGGCTGGTGCTCGCCGCGGAACGCCCGCAGTCCGCGTACGCCGAGCGCCGGGTTCGGCTCCGCGCCCAGCGGCAGGAACGGCAGCGGTTTGTCCGCGCCCGCGTCGAGAGTTCTCGCCACCACACGCTTCCCGGCGAAGCCGTCGAGCACCGCGCGGTACGCCGCGACCTGCGTCTCCAGCGAGGGCGGAGTCGCAGAGCCGAGATACAGGAACTCGGTGCGGAACAGGCCGACTCCCTCGGCTCCGGCGGCCACCGCGCCGGCCACGTCCTGCGGTCCGCCGACGTTCGCCAGCAGGCTGATCAGTACGCCGTCCGCAGTGCGCCCCGGGCCGGTGACCAGCTTGGCACGTGCGCGTGCCCGCTCGCGTTCGTCCGCGGCGGCCAGGAGTTCGGGTGAGGGGTGAGGTGTGACGGTGCCCGTGGCCGCGTCAACCAGGACCGGCGTTCCGTCGGCGAGTGCGAGTGCCCCGGCTACGCCGACGATCGCCGGGACGCCGCGTGCCCGCGCCAGGATGGCGGTGTGGCTGGTCGGGCCGCCCTGCTCGGTGACCAGGGCGAGCACCTTGGTCAGGTCGAGCAGCGCGGTGTCGGCGGGGGCCAGGTCGAGGGCGACGAGCACGAACGGCTCCGGCGGGTCCGGCACGCCGGGCATCGGCTCGCCGCAGGCCGCCGCCACCGCGCGCGCCGCTATGTCGTCGAGGTCGCCGACTCGGTCGGCGAGGTACCCGCCGGCCGAGGCGAGCAGTGCGCGGTACTCGTTGAAGGTCTCGAATATCGCCCGCTCGGCGGTCAGCCCGGTCCGGGTGCGCGCGCCGATGCCGTCCAGCAGCGAGGGGTCCTCGGCCATCAGCGCCTGGGCTTCGAGGATGTCGGCGGCGTCGGCGCGGTCCAGTTCGTCGCGGGCTGTCGCCGCGCGGCGCAGCAACTCCTCGGAGACCTCGCGCAGTGTCACGCGGGCCCGTTCGGCCTCGTGCTCTGCGTCTCCGGACGGATGGGCCGTCGCGGACGGCTCGGGCGGGCGCAGCGCCATCCGGGCCACCGGACCGGCCGCCGCGGCGCCGCCGACGCCGAGTCCTGACAGCGGCGTGCCCGGCGGTGGCGGTGGCGTCGGCCCGGCCGCGTCCATGTCAGCCTTCGAGGTCGGCACTGAGCAGCGCCTCCAGTTCGTCCAGCGTCGACTCGGCGCCGTTGCCGTCGGCGGCGATGACCACCTGGTCGCCGCAGCGCACGTCGAGGCCGAGCACCGCCAGGATCGACCGGGCGCTGACCGGCTCCTTGCCCGCCTTGGCGATGGTCACCGGGACCGGTGCGGCGCTCGCGGCCTTGACGAACACCGCCGCGGGGCGGGCGTGCAGGCCGACGCGGGACGCCACGGTGACGATTCGCTCTGGCATGTCGGCTCCTAGGCTCCTCACTTCACGGTTCGTGGACACGGCGATGCTACGCGCGCTCGGCCAACCGCAGAGAACTGTGTTCTTAACGGCCGGGAGTGCAGCGGGCAGGTGAGGCATCCGCTCACCCCGTCCACTGGAACAAGGTGACGCCGGGTTCGATCGCCCCGGCCGCGACCTGGTCCACCGCGGCGGGCTCCGCGTCCAGCGCGATCACCGGGCAGATCGGCGAGAGTCCGCCCGCCTCGATCTCGGCCGGGTTCCACCGGATCACCGGCGTGCCTGCCTCGACCTCGGCGCCTTCGGTGGCGAGCAACTCGAAGCCCGCGCCGTCCAGGTTCACCGTGTCGATGCCGAGGTGCACGAGCACGCCGCGGCCGTCGCTCCCGGCGATCACGAAGGCGTGCGGCTTGAGCTTGACCAGCGTCCCGGCGATCGGCGCGACGGCGGTCAGCGGTCCGCGCTCGGGGTCGACGGCGGCCCCGGGTCCGACCATGGCCTGTGCGAAGACCGGGTCCGGCACGTCACGCAGCCCGATCGCGGTTCCGGGCAGCGGCGAGCGCACGAGCAACACTGTGGCGTCCATCTGCGTGAGGGGGTCCGCGCCTGATCTCAGAGCAGATCCTCGATGTCCATACACAGTGTGTCCGCCTCCGGTCCGACCACGACCTGGACGACGGTGCCCGCCTTCATCACGCCGTGCGCGCCGGCCGCCTTGAGCGCGGCGTCGCTGACCTTCGACCCGTCGCGCACCACGGTGCGAAGCCGGGTGATGCACGGTTCGATCTCCACGATGTTGTCGGCCCCGCCGAGTCCGGCGATGATCGCCTCTGCCTTGTCCATCTTCGCTCCCCTGGGGGTGAACGGGCCGGGATGAATTCTTCGAGTCGGGGACCTTGACAGCTACTGGCCCACGGTGGTCTAGTCCGGTCCAGAACACTAGCGTGACCAGAATCACTAGAACAGAGTCTTCAACCACTTCAAACACCGAACCGGGGCAGAGCGCGGGCCGGAAACGATCCCGCGCGACCCCCGTCGAAGGACACGACAGCCGAAGGACACGACCCCGATGGAGATCACTTCTCGCAGCCCGGTGCCCAAGCACCAGCAGCTGCGCGAGATCCTCATCAACCTGATCGACACCGAGCTGGTGCCCGACACTCCGATCCCCTCCGAGCGGGACCTCGGCGAGCGTTACGCGCTCTCCCGGATGACCGTCCGTCAGGCGATCAACCAGTTGGTGACCGAGGGACGGCTGTACCGCGTCCGGGGCCGGGGCACGTTCGTGGCCCAGCCCAAGATGGATCTACAGATCAGGCTGGCCTCGTTCACCGAGGACATGACCCGCAGGGGCATGGTCCCGGCCTCGCGCACGCTCGCCTTCGAGCGGATCGAGGCCACCCCGGTGCTCGCGCGCCAGCTGGAGCTCAACCCGGGCGAGCCGGTGGTGCGCCTCGCCCGGCTGCGTTACGCCGATTCGATCCCGATGGCGGTGGAACGCACCCACCTGCCGGAGAACAGGGTGCCCGGCCTGCTCAGCCACGGCACCCCGCAGTCCCTTTACCAGACCCTCGCGGACGAGTACGGCCTCAAGCTCACCTGGGGCGAACAAGTCATCGAGGCAGGCAATCCGGATCCCGAAGACGCCGCGCTGCTGGAGATCTCAGCCGCCGGAGTCGTACTACAGATGTCCCGGCGCAGTTACGCCGGCGACGTGCTCATCGAGTACGCCGTCTCGGCGTACCGCGCCGACCGGTACCAGCTGTGGGTACCGCTCGAAAGGCCCGCACAGCCGATCACCAATCCCCGCGCGGAGCGCCCAACCGGCGACGTCGGCGCGACGCGTGGATAAACCCTCGATGGAGGACCGTCCATGACCGCGGCTACAGCCGACGGACTGCCACCGGCAGCACCCACCAGCAACCAGATACTCGCCACGCTCCAGCGCATCGGCCGCTCGCTCATGCTGCCGATCGCCGTGATGCCCGCCGCCGGGCTGCTCATCCGGCTCGGTTCCGACGACATCCTCGGCGAGCGCGCGGTTCCCGCCGACCCGACCCAGCACGGCCTGTACCTGGCGACCGCGACTGGTTGGCACTGGCTCGTCTACGTCGAGCAGGTCTTCGCCGCCGCCGGCAACGGCATCTTCAACTTCCTGCCGCTGCTGTTCGCCATCGGCGTGGCGATCGGCTTCGCCCGGCGCGCCGACGGCTCGACGGCGCTGGCCGCCGCGGTCGGCTACCTGGTCTACAACGAGGTCACCGCGGCCGTGTTCGCGATGCCGGCGGGCAGCGCCTGGCGCAAGGACTGGGCCGCGCCCTTCTATGGCAAGGACCCCAAGACCGGCGCCGTGGCGTACTCGGACGTCATCTCGCACAATCCGACCTACGTGCTCGGCGGCATCTTCGTCGGCCTGATGGCGGCGATGCTCTACCAGCGCTACTACCGGATCAAGCTGCCTCCGTACCTCGCCTTCTTCGGCGGCCGCCGCTTCGTGCCGATCGTCACGGCGTTCGCCGCGGTCGCGCTCGGCGTGGTGATGGGTCTGATCTGGGAGTTCGCCGCGGTGCCGATCAACAACCTCGGCGGGGTCGCCGGGCGCAACGGCACCGCGGGAGCCGGCCTGTTCGGCCTGATCAACCGGCTCCTGCTGCCCTTCGGCCTGCACCACATCCCGAACAACCTGGTGTGGACGACGGCGATCGGCGGCCAGTGCCACCAGAACGGCACCGCCTACTCCGGCGACCTGATCTGCTTCTTCCACGGCGACAAGTCCGCGGGCATGTTCATGACCGGCTTCTTCCCGATCATGATGTTCGCGCTGCCGGCCGCGGCGTACGCGATGACCCGCGCGGCGCGTCCGGACAAGCGCAAGCTGGTCGGCGGCATCATGCTCTCCGCGGCGCTGTGCTCGTTCCTGACCGGCGTGACCGAGCCGATCGAGTTCGCGTTCCTGTTCGCGGCCCCGCTGCTGTTCGGCGTGCACGCGGTCCTCACCGGCGTGTCGCTGGCGTTGGTCCAGGCCCTGGGCATCCACGACGGCTTCTCGTTCTCCGCCGGGCTGTTCGACTACATCTTCAACTACGACATCGCGACCAAGCCGCTGCTGCTTATCCCGATCGGGCTCGTCTTCGCTGTGGTGTACTACGTGTTGTTCACGTTCGCCATCAAACGCTTCAACATCATGACGCCGGGCCGCGAGCCCGACGCGGATGAGGAAGCCGGCGCCACGGTGCTGGCCGAAGCAGCCTCCTGAGCTGATCCGGCGGCAGGGCGGCTGAACCCGCGGACCCCCGTCTCCGGCCCTCGCGACCAGGGCCGGGGACGGGTTTCGCATCAGGGAACGGATTTCTGGTCGCGACGGCTCACCGCGCCTGGTGAAAAGGCTGGAAAACACCTTCGGCGCAGCCGTAGTCGTAGGTGTAGATCTCGCGCCCGTCGATGAAGGCGCGCTCGACCCGCTGCATCACGTCCAGCGGGTCGCCGGACCAGACGCACAGGTCCGCGTCCTTGCCGGCGGCGAGCGAGCCGAGGCGGTCGTCGACGCCGAGGATGCGCGCGGGATTGACGGTCAGCGCGCGCAGCGCAGCGTCCCGGTCCAGGCCCTCCTTGACCGCGAGCGTGGCTTGGTGCACCAGGAAGTGGATCGGCACAACCGGGTGGTCGGTGGTGATCGCGATGGTCACCCCGGTCCGGTCCAGTCGGCCCGGGTTGGCCAGCGAGCGGTTGCGCAACTCGACCTTCGAGCGCGAGGTGAACAGCGGGCCGATGACGACCGGGACGCCGCGGGCGGCCAGCTTGTCGGCGACCAGGTGCGCCTCGGTGCCGTGGTCGATGACGAGGTCGTAGCCGAACTCGTCGGCGATGCGCAGCGCGGTGGCGATGTCGTCGGCCCGGTGCGCGTGCTGCCGCCACGGGATCTCCCGGCGCAGCACCCGGCCCAGCGCCTCGTGCGTGAGGTCGCGCTCCACCGGCTTGCGCTCCTGCGCCGGCTTCGCCGCCTCCGCCTCGATCCTGGCCAGATAGTTCTGCGCCGCGACGAAGGCGCCGCGGATCACCGCGGCGGTGCCGAGCCGGGTGGACGGGGTCTGCTTCTTCTCGTTGTAGACGCGCTTGGGGTTCTCGCCGAGCGCCGACTTGATCCCGGCCGGCTCGCGCAGCACCCGGTCGTCCACGGTGCCGCCCCAGCACTTGAGCGCGACCGTCTGCCCGCCGATCGGGTTGCCCGAGCCCGGGTTCACGTTGACCGCGAGCACGCCGCCGGTGATCGCGTCGCGCCAGCCCTGTTCGTCCGGGTTGATCGCGTCGATCGCCCGGACCCGCGCCATGACCGGGTCGGTCAACTCGTTGGTGTCGCTGCCGGCCCAGCCCTCGCCCTCCTCGTGCACGCCGAGGTGGCCGTGCGCCTCGATGAAGCCGGGCAGCACCCACTTCCCGGCCGCGTCCACGATCTCGGCGCCGCCGGGCACCGGCAGGTCGGCGCCGCCGAGCGCGCTGATCCGGCCGTTCTCGATCAGCAGCGTCCCGCCCTCGATCGGCTCGGCTTCGATCGGCACGATCCTGCCGCCGACGATCGCGGTCACGGCCATGGCTCCTCCTGGGCAAGCGCTGTAAGCGCTTTAAGTCGTAATGGATCAACGGGCATGTCGCTCATGACGATAATCGACGAGACGGCCGCGCCGCCCTGGTAAAGTGGTCGCCCTTCCCAGCACACGTACGGCGCGCCGCCGCGAACTGACGAGCCCGCGCTGAGACCTCTGCGCTCCGATGAATACACGTCCACTGTCTCTGTGACCTGTGTACCTACTTGGAGCCGTCATGCCTTCGTCACCTGCGTCATCACGATCCGCCGACGACCCCACGATCCGTGCCGAGGCCACTCACCTGGCCGAATCCCGCGCCGCGCTGCGCTCCATGCGCGACGAGACGCTGGCCCTCAGGGCACAGGGCGGCAACGCCGTCTCCACCGAGGTGCTGCACGCCGCGATCCAGGCCCGCGCCGCCGCACTGCTCGACCACCCGGACGTGCCGCTGTTCTTCGGCCGGCTGGACTACTCGCGCGACCTGCCCGGCGAGTACCGCGGCGAGCGCTACTACGTCGGACGCCGCCACGTGCACAACGCCGGCGGCGACCCGATGGTCGTCGACTGGCGGGCCCCGGTCTCGGTCGCGTTCTACCGGGCCAGCGCGAAGGACCCGCACGGCCTGGCGCTGCGCCGCCGCTTCGGCTTCTCCGGCGGACAGTTGACCGCCTACGAGGACGAGCCGCTGGACGGCTCGGCGGCCGGGGCTGCACTGTCTGAGGCTGCACTGTCCAAGGCTGCGCTGCCCGGGGCTGCACTGTCCGAAAACACACGGTCGGGGAGCGCATCAGCCGGGGCCGCGCCTTCCGGTGAAAGCAGGATCCTGACCGAAGAGATCGAGCGGCCGCGCGTCGGGCCGATGCGTGACATCGTCGCCACGATCCAGCCGGAGCAGGACGAGATCGTCCGCGCCGATCTCGGCGAATCCGTGTGCGTGCAGGGCGCTCCCGGCACCGGGAAGACCGCGGTCGGGCTGCACCGCGTCGCCTTCCTGCTCTACACGCACCGCGACCGGCTCAAGCGCGGCGGCGCCCTGGTCGTCGGCCCGAACCGGCAGTTCCTCAAGTACATCGAACAGGTGCTGCCGGCCCTCGGCGAGGTGGACGTGGCGCAGGCGACCGTCGAAGAACTCGTATCCAAGGGCTTCGCTCAGCGCTTCGCCGTGCGCGGCGTCGACGACGCGGACGCGGCGCGCATCAAGGGCGACGAGCGGATGGCGCAGGTGCTGTACCGCGCGCTCTGGGCGAACCTGGCCGCGCCGACCGAGGCGGTGACCGTGCCGCGCGGCGTGCGCAAGTGGCGGGTGCCCACCTCCGAGATCCAGCGGCACATCGACGCGATCCGTGACCGCAACGTGCGGTACGCCGCCGGCCGGGCCATGCTCGCGCAGCGGATCGCGCACGCCGTGCTCACCAGGATGGAGGCCGAAGGCGAGTCCCCGGACGACCGGGTGCAGGACGCGGTGGCCCGCTCGCGTCCGGTCAAGCAGGTCGTCGACGAGCTCTGGCCCGCGGTCGATCCGATCAAGCTGCTGTTCGGGCTGCTGGCGTCGGCGGCGCGGCTGGCCGAGGCGGCCGACGGCCTGCTGGGCGCCGAGGAGCAGGCGCTGATCTGCTGGGAGCGGCCCGGCGCGAAGGTCCCGCGCAGCCCGGCCGCCGCGCGATGGACCGCGGCCGACGCCGTCCTGCTCGACGAACTCGCCGATCAGCTCGACCGTGTTCCCTCGCTGGCGCACGTCGTGCTCGACGAGGCGCAGGACCTCTCCCCGATGCAGTGCCGCGCGGTCGGGCGGCGCTGCGCGACCGGTTCGGCCACCGTGCTCGGCGACGTGGCGCAGGCGACCACGGCGTGGGCGGCCGGCTCCTGGGAGGAGACGCTGCGGCATCTCGGCAAACCCGAGGCGGTGCGCGAGGAACTGACCCAGGGCTTCCGGGTGCCGAGGCAGGTGATCGAGTACGCGGCGCGGCTGCTGCCGTTCGCCGCGCCGCGCCTGGCCCCGCCGACCTCGGTGCGGCAGGCGGCGGGCGGGCTCGACGTGCTCGCGGTCGCCGACGTCCCGGACGCGGTCGCCACTGCGGCGGCCGACGCGCTCGGCCGCGAGGGCTCGATCGGCGTCATCGCCGCGGACGCCGCGATCGACGCGCTGACGAAGGCGCTGACCGTGCGCGGCGTCGGCCACGCGGTCCTGGGCGGCGAGGAACCCGACGATGCCGAGGGCGAAACGCCGCGCGTCGTGCTGGTCCCGGCGAGCCTGGCCAAGGGACTCGAATACGACCAGGTGATCGTCGTGGAGCCGGCGGACATCGTCGAGGCCGAATACGCCGAGATCCTCGGGCTGCGACGGCTCTACGTCGTGCTCACCCGTGCTGTCAGCGCGCTGACGGTACTGCACGCCCGGCCGTTGCCGCCGCAGCTGGCCGGCCGTTAGCGGATGCCGCGGTGTCGGGTGGCAGCGTGTCGGCTCCTGCATGGGCTGACACAGCGGGGAACGCCAGGGTGTGCACGGCGCGGATGTCACTGACGGAGGCGCTGTGCGCACTGTGAGTTATCTCACATCGTGCATCCGGTGACCCGTGATCGACGCGCCGTCGGGCGGCGTCCTGTCCGGCATGTCGTGTCAGACAGCGTCAGCCCTCGATGACGTCGAGCGGCGTGTCGATCGCGGTCCGCCAAGCGGCGACCAGTTCCGGATCCACCGGCCCGGCCCAGTCCGCGGAGTAACGCGCGGCGGTGCCGATGTGGAACGCCGTCAGGCCCGCCTCGCGCAGGGCCGGGACGTCGCTCAACCGCAGACCGCCGCCGACGAGCAGGTTGAGGCCGCGCGGATCGGCGGTCTCACGCGCCGCCTCCGCCTTGAGCACCTCGACCCCCGCGGCCGCCGGGAACGGTCCGCCGGAAGTCAGGACCGTGTCCAGACCGGGCAGCCCCCGGATCGCCGCGTAAACCGCACTCCGGTCGGCCGCCTGGTCGATCGCCTTGTGGAAGGTCCACGGCGCCCCATCCAGCGCCTCAAGCACCACCTGCACCGCGGCGAGGTCCACCGCGCCGTCCTGGGTCAGCCAGCCGAGCACGAACTCGTCCGCGCCGGTCTCGCGCAGCTGCCTGACCGAGGTCGTCAGCGCGCTGATCTGCCCGGGGCCGCCGGCCAGGAAGCCGTCGCGCAGCCGGACCATGACGCGCAGCGGGATGTCCACTGCGGACCGGATCGCGCTGAACACCTCCAGCGGCGGATTGAAGCCGGAGAACTCCATGGAGCTGACCAGTTCGAGCCGGTCCGCCCCGCCCTCGACGGCCAGCCGGGCGTCCTGCGCGTCCAGGGCGATGACTTCGAGCAGCGCTTTCGACATGCGCCAAGCCTGCCACAGCCGTGCTGAAAGCGTGCCGAGTGGGCCTTTCGAAGGCATCCTGGACGAGCGCGGGAGGCGGCGGTCAGGGGGGCGCAGACTCGGTCGGGTGCTCCAACCCGTACTTCGCGCGCCGGTGCACGGTCCGTCTAGGCTGGGCATAACAGCACTGACCGAGCGCGCGCGAGGGGAGGCCGATTTGCGCGGGGAAGTGACGAAGAACGCGAAGATCCAGCCGGAGCAGCGGCTGTTCGGATATCTGAGCGAGGTGGCCGACGAGGCCTCGGGCAAACTCTCGCCCGCCGCGCGGATCCGCTTCGTGGAGTCCCTCCGCGAGACCATCGAGCAGGAGCGCGCGAGGCGCGGCAGCGACCTGGCCACCCTCGACCGCATCCTCACCCGGCTCGGCGACCCGGTCACCCTGGTGGACTCCGAGGTCCAGCGCGACCCCGACTACCAGGCCAGGCTCAGCGCCAGGCTGGCGCGGGCCACCGACGGCCCGCAGGTGCCGATCACCGACGACCTCGCCGAACTGCTCGCCCCGTCGCCGCAGTCCGGCGCGCCGTACGTCCCGCTGAGCCCCGCGTCCGGCTCGGCCGCCATCGACACCCCGGAGATCTGCCTCGATCCGGACCCGTTCGCCCCGGAGTACCGGATCGACACGGTCGGCGCGCTGCACGCGCCGGTCGCGCCGTCCGCTCCTGCCTCGCCGGCCACGACCACGATGGTGCTGCCGGTGATCTCCGCCGAGCCCGAGGAGCCGGCGCAGTCGCTTTCGCCGATGGTGATGCGGATGCGCGGCGTCTGGGCGGCCGGCCCGCGGGTGCATCCCTGGGAGGCGCTGGCCATCGCGCTGTTCCTGCTCGGAGCGGTGCTCGGGCAGTGGGTCGTGCTGCTGATCGCCGGGCTGGTGGCCTTCACCTCGCGGTTCTACACCGAGGTGGAGAAGTGGACGCTCGCCGTGGGCGTGCCGGTGACCACGGCCCTGCTCTACGCCTTCGGCTTCTGGCTGCATCAGCGCGGGGTGTGGGGCGGCACCAAGGTCGACACCTCGGACCTGGTGGCCGGGGCGGCGTCCTTCTTCGGCACATTGCCGCGGATCGCCGCGCTGCTGGCCGCGCTGTTCCTGAGCTGGCGGCTGGCCCGCGGGATCAGCCGCCAGCTTTGAACGCTCAAGTGGTCGGCCGGGCGTCGTCAGCCACGGATTTCCAGCCTGACTGATCCAAACGAGCGGAAGCCGAGCAGCAGGTAACCTCCGTGGGTAACGATGGTGACCGCCGGTCGATCGGCGGCTAGCCTTAACTCATCAGGGTGACGCGAACAGCGTCGCCTCGACGCGCATACGGGCGCGCAGCTCTGGCAAGAACTCTTGCAAGGCCCCAGTGACGACAAGACGGATGAGGTAGTCCCGTGCCAACCGGCAAGGTGAAGTGGTACAACGCCGATAAGGGTTACGGATTTATCACGCGTGACGACGGCGGCGATGTCCACGTCCACTCCTCGGCCCTGCCGGCCGGGACGACCGCGCTCAAGCCGGGTCAGCGCGTGGAGTTCGGAATCGCTG
Source organism: Actinocrinis sp. (assembly GCF_035946395.1). Classification (NCBI taxonomy): domain Bacteria; kingdom Bacillati; phylum Actinomycetota; class Actinomycetes; order Catenulisporales; family Actinospicaceae; genus Actinocrinis; species Actinocrinis sp. The sequence continues at coordinate 151 of NZ_DASYZI010000453.1, read as the reverse complement.
ACGGCCGGCGCGGCGAGAGCGCGCTGAACCTGCACCTTCTGGACGCGCGGCCGTCCGTGGCCGCCGCGGTGCGCAAGCCCGCCGACGAACTCGTGGTCATCGTCGAGGACGTCATCAAGGTGCTCGACCATACGTCGAACACGCTGCGGCG
>NZ_DASYZI010000452.1:0-5584 GCF_035946395.1 Actinocrinis sp. | reverse complement strand
GGACACGGGCGGGATTCACGAGTGCGGGTTTCCGGAAAGCGTCATGCCGAGGTTGTTCGAGATCGAACACGTCGAGCAGGACGACGTCGACAACCTGCGGTCGCTGGCGCGGCGCCCGAAAGCCGTCAGTTCCCTGATGCGCTCCACGCAGGGCGAGATGAGTTCGAGCACGTACTACCGCGACATACTCGAACCGCTCGGGCTCGGCGATGAAATGCGGGTGCTGCTACGCGACGGCGGTCGCACGTGGGGGCTGCTGGTGTTGTGCAGGACGGCCGGAAGCATCCCGTTCACCGCCGCGGACCTGGCGAACGCCCAGGCCTCCAGCAGACCCGCGACGAAGGCCGTGCGCCAGTCGCTGGTCATGACCGGCGTCGACGAGGGACTGGCCGCTGACGGCACCGGGCTGATGGTCCTTGACGCGTCCCAGCGGATGCTGACATGCAGCACCACCGCCGCGCGGCTGTTGGCCGAGATCCAGGAAGGGGCGTCGGCTGACGGGCCGAAAGCGTACCCGTACGCGCCGTCGCGACGGCCGCAGGGGCACTGGACGAGGGCGATGTGGCCCGCTCGCAGGTGCGCGCCCGCGGCGGGCAGTGGCTGACCCTGCACGCGTGGCGGGTGACGACCGGCTCGCAGCGGCTGACGACGGTGTCGATCGGTCCGGCGGAGCCGGGCGTCCTGGTCGCGCTGATCCTGGAGGTCTACGGGCTCAGCGCGCGGCAGCGGCAGATCGCTCAACTGGTCCTGCTCGGCTGGTCGAGCCGGGAGATCATCGCCGAGCTGCGCATCACCCAGAACACGCTGAACGACCACCTGGAGAAGATATTCGACAAGATCGGCGTGCGCAGCCGGCGCGAACTGGCCGCCGCGGTCTTCTCCCGGCATTACCGGCCGCAGTTGGGCGCCGGAGGGCTGGCCCTCGACGGCAGGCTGCCCAATCCGGCGCGGGCCGCATCCGCGCCCCAGGTTTCTGGGGTATCGGCGCCGACCGCTCATCCATAGTGTTTGTGCTCGGGTGAGAGGAAATGCACGGCGGCCTTACGGCTGCCGGCGCAATGGCCTGCGGTGCCGCGCATTCGGCGTCGGGGTGGATGGCGTGGCCGGTGTCAGCGGTCCGATGCGCAGCGGCTCGCAGGTGTACGTGGCGAACTCAAGCACGGGAGCGATCACGGTAATCGGCGTGCCGAGTTATGCGGTCGCCAAGACGATACCGAGCGTCGGACCCGACCCGATCGCGCTGGTCTACCGGCCCGGACCGTCCAGTCCCGCGCCGAGCGGGCCGACGACGGCGAAGCTCGCGCTCAGCGCGTCCCCGGCAGGCTCCAGCACGCAGGGCGCTTCGGTGACGCTCACCGCGAACGTCACCCCGTCAACCGCGACCGGAGTGGTGACGTTCTACGACGGAACGCAGGCGCTCGGCGGCCCGGTGACCGTCTCCGGCGGCTCGGCCTCGCTCAGCGTCACAGCGCTGGCCGCCGGGCAGCACTCACTGTCCGCACAGTTCGTACCGGACAGCACGGCGTACACTTCGGCGACCAGCCCGGCCACGCCGTACCTGGTCAACGTGCCCGGGGCGACAGCCACCAGCACCGCGCTGGCGGTTTCCCCGTCCGATACCGCACCCGAGCACACGCCGGTCGCCCTGACCGCGACGGTGACTCCGGCCGGGGCAAGCGGCACCGTTCAGTTCGTCGACACGCGCAGCGGCATCGCCACACCGGTCGGCGGCCCGGTAACCGTCGGCGCGGACGGTACGGCGGCACTGACCACCACCGCGCTGCCGTCCGGCCAGCACACGCTCGGCGCGGTCTTCACGCCGACCTCGACGTCCGCCTACGACATCTCCGCCTCGGCGGGCGTGGCGTACCAGGTGACCGCGCTGGCCACCGGGGCGACCGGCGAGAACATCACCACCACCGTGCTGCCCGGCGCGCTGGTCATCAGCGTGGCGAACAGTCAGGTGGTGCTGCCCAGCCCGGTGCTGGACTCGGCCGGCGACCTGATGACCACCTCCGGAAACCTGAACCCGATCACGTTGACCGACACGCGGGCCGGCAATCCCGGCTGGACGGTCAGCTGCCAGGTCGGCGACTTCAGCGACGGCGGGGCCAACCGGATCAACGGCCAGAACCTCGGACTCGCCCCGCAGATCATCGATCTGTCCGCGGCGCAGCACGCGACGGTGGGCAACGCCGTGACCCCGGCCGCGGTCGAGGCCGGCGACACCGGACAGGGCGGGCTGAAGAGCGCGCAAACCCTGGTCACCGGCCAGGGGTTGGGCACCGCGCACTTCGGCGGCGGCCTGACGCTCAACGTGCCCACTGACACTGCCCCGGGCACGTACACCGCGACCATGACGATCACCGCGATCTGATCCGATCGCCCACGCGATCGTCACGCACCCGATCACTGCGCGCCGTTTGCCGGCCGGACGGTCCACCCCGGACGCCCGCGCCGGCAAACGGCCCGCGACCACCCGAGGGGGACGGTTTCCGCCATGCAGCCACCACACCCGCTCACGCCGCGCCGCCGGGACGGCCGAAGTCCTCTGCGAACCTCCGTGCTACTCGCGGCCTCGGCCCTCGTCCTCGCCCTGTCTTCGGCGTCAGCGGCGGCGTACGCCGCGACCGGCACGCCAATCACCGTCGCCGGGAACGCTCCGGTCACGGCCACCGCGGTCGAGACCGCGGCAGCAAGCAGCGCGACGCTCACGCCTACGACGACGCCGACAACCTTCGCCGTACAGCCCGCCGGCACTTCGGGCGGACCCGGCGGCAGCGACCCACGGCCATACTTCTCGTACAGCGCGACGCCAAGCGCCACGTTCCTCGACCACGCGGCCATTCACAACTACAGCGCCCGGCCGCTGTCCCTGACGATATACGCGCGCGACGCTTTCAACACCGGCGACGGCGGCTTCGATGTCTAGACCGCGGGGCATGCCCCGACGGACGTCGGCGCCTGGACGACGCTCCAGCCGAACCCAGCCGCCCAAGCCCAACCTGCCGCTACACCCGCGCAGGGCCCGCGATCAACCACACCCACGCCACTGATCGTCACCGTCGCCGCGCGATCGACGGTCGTCGTCGCGTTCCGCATCGCAGTACCCGCCAACGCAATGCCCGGGGACCACGCCGGCGGCATCGTCGCGTCCGTGGCGACTCAGGGCCGTGACGCACGCGGTGACCGGGTGACCGTGGACGAGCGCGTCGGCGCCCGCATCTACCTGCGCGTCGCCGGGCCGTTGCACCCCGCGCTCACCATCACGGGCCTGCGCGCGAGCTACCAGGGCTCTGCGAATCCGCTCGGCGCGGGCCGGATCACCGTGGACTACACCGTCCGCAACACCGGGAACGTGCAGCTCTCGGCGAGCCAGCTTCTGCGCGCGTCGAACCCGTTCGGCTCCTACTCCCCCGCCCGCGCCCCAGCCGACCTGCCTCTACTGCTGCCGGGCGGCTCGGCCGCCTTCACCGAAGAGTTCGACCACGTGCCGCCGGGCGGGCTGACCCACGTCACGGTTTCGCTCACCGCCCACGCCGCGGCCGGCCAGCGCGATCTCACGCTGCCGTCGGTCCGGTCGGGCACCTCGCTGTGGACCATGCCGTGGGTCGCCCTCGCCACGACCGCATGCGTGGTGGCCGGGTCCGTGGCGTGGGCGCTACGGCGGCGTCGGCGGCGCACCGGACCGCGGCAGAACGCGTGAACGCGCTTCACGGAAACCTTGAAGAAGCGCCGGGCGGCCACCTATATCAGACTTCTGTATGAGCGCACTCATCCGAACCAGGGGGAAGCGCGGACCGAATCGATCAAAGGAGATCGCGAATGGCCCAGGACGAGCACTCCCCCGACAGGACACCGCCGCGGCGCGGCAGCCTCACCTACGCGCAGCGGCTCTACATGCTGGCGGACCGGATCGAAGCAGAGCTGCCCGCGACCGCACAGGACATCCGGCACAAGGCCGGACTCTTCCAGGAACGCGCATTCACCCGCCCGGGGTCCGGCCACTCGCCCGGGTGAACCTTGACATCCCAATTGGACTAGACCACTCTCGTCAGTACCCGATGCAACGGCGCGGCATCGAATACGCGGATCACAGCCCTACGACTCTCCGTGCTCGACGGGCCGGTCGTAGCGCTGCCATGCCGCGGATACCCACCCGCATGCGGCGAAAGGCCCCCGGCGTTCCGGCGTGATCGTGCGCCGCTGTGATCGTGCACCTTCCTGATCGTGCACTGTCATCAGGGCTCGACACCGCACCGCGTCATGAAGCGAGGGACGCATCGGATGAAACTGACAGAGGGTCCACTGATTCACACCGTTCGGCGCCGCGCCGTGGCCGTGCTCGGCGCCGTCGTGCTCCTGGCCGGGGTCGGGGTGGGCGCCGCGGGCGTCGCCCAGGCCGCCGGCGGCACCGGCGCGATCACCGGCTACCAGGGGCTGTGCCTCGACGACCGCGCCGCCAGCACCGCGCTGTTCAACCCGATCCAGGTCTACACCTGCAACGGCACCAACGCCCAGCAGTGGACGGTGGAGTCGAACAGCACCCTGGAAGTACTCGGCATGTGCCTGGACGTCGCCGCGGCCGGCACCACCGACGGCACGCTGGTCGACCTGTACTCGTGCAACGGCACCGTCGCCCAGGTCTGGCAGCCCCAGTCGAACGGGGCGCTGCTCAACCCGAACTCCGGCAAGTGCCTTGACGACACCGGTTGGGGCGGCTCGGGCACCCAGGTCGAGATCTGGGACTGCACCGGGGGCGCCAACCAGTCCTGGACGCTGCCCGGCGGCGGTTCCGGTTGCAGCGGCTACCCGGCCTGGGTCGCGGGCCAGTACTACAACGTCGGCGCGATCGTGCAGTACCCGGCCAACGGCCAGTACTACATCGCGACCAACGCGAACCCCGGCTACGACCCGACCATCAGCACCTGGTACTGGTCGCCGTACAGCTGCTCCGGCGGCGGCGGCGGGGGCGGCGGGTTCGTCGTGAGCGAGTCCCAGTTCAACCAGATGTTCCCGAACCGCAACTCCTTCTACACTTACAGTGGCCTGGTCTCCGCCCTGAGCCAGTACCCCCAGTTCGCGACCACCGGCAGCACCGCCGTGCAGCAGCAGGAAGCCGCCGCGTTCCTGGCCAACGTCGACCACGAGACCGGCGGGCTGGTCTACATCAACGAGATCGACCAGTCCGGGAACTACTGCGCGGCCGAGTCCTACGGCTGCCCGGCCGGCACCTACTCCTACTACGGCCGCGGCCCGCTACAGATCTCCTGGAACTTCAACTACTACGCGGCCGGCCAGGCCATCGGCCAGGACCTGCTGGACAACCCGAACCTGGTGTCCACCAACGCCGCAGTCTCCTGGGAAACCGCCCTGTGGTACTGGATGACCCAGACCGGCGGCAGCTCGATGACGTCGCACACCGCCATGGTCAACGGCAGCGGGTTCGGCGCGACCATCCGCGCCATCAACAGCATCGAGTGCAACGGCGGCAACACCGCCGAGATGCAGGACCGCGTCAACGACTACAACAGCTTCACCTCCATCCTCGGCGTTTCCCCGGGCGGCAACCTCACCTGCTGAC
>NZ_DASYZI010000451.1:0-4427 GCF_035946395.1 Actinocrinis sp. | reverse complement strand
GCCCCGAGGGGTCATCGTCGTAGTGGAGTGCGAGCACCTGTGCATGTCGATGCGAGGGATACGGAAGCCCGGAGCGAAGACGGTGACGTCGGCGGTTCGGGGGATGCTTCGTTCCTCCGCGACTCGCGCAGAGGCGATGAGCCTCATCCTGGGGCGCTGAAGGATGAAGCGAGCCCGGGATCATTAGCGCAGTCTGGGTCGCTGAAGGATGAAGCGAGCCCGGGATCATTAGCACAGTCTGGGTCGCTGAAGGATGAAGCGGGCCCAGGATCGTCAGTACAGTCTGGGTCGCTGAAGAAGAGGGCTGCCGGGTCAGGAGCATCGGCCGCGGCCGGAGTCACAGAACCAGACGTTGAAGTACGAAAAAGAGAAGACGCACAAGAAGACGCAATGCCGGACGTCACGGTGTCAGATACTTTGTCAGATCAGGCGACAGGGCTGGATGGGGGAACTGAGGGAACAGTCGCGTCTGTGACGGTCGCCGAATCAGGGGACAACGTTCAGGTCGCGGAGACCGTCAAGCCGGAAGTGGATGCTAAAGCTGAGGGCGTGAGGACCGCAGCGAAGGCCCAGGTGTCGACGAAACAGACGCTGGCGAAGCAGCCACCGATGGCACAGTCATCCGCCAAGCAGGCATCGGCAAAGCAGCAGCAGCATCCGTCGACGGCACACGCATCCGCCAAGCAGGGGCCGACGAAGCAGGCGCCGAACAAGCAGGAGCCGGTGAAGCAGGAGTCGGCGGCCGAGTCGGGACCGCCTTCGGCCGCCATCACGCCGGCGACCCCGCCCATTCCGGCGCGCGCGACGCGGCCGTGGGTGCCTCGGGCGGCAGGCTGGTTGTGCTACCTGGTCGGCATGTTCGACATCCTGTCCGCGCTGTTCCCCCGGGTGCGGCACCTGGAGTCCGTGAACAAGTACGGGCACCTGGTCCCGGGGCTCCAGGTCAATCCCTACGCCATCGCTGCCAGCCTGATCGTCGGCATGCTGCTCGTCTCGCTCGCGCACGCGCTGCGGCGGCGTAAGCACCGCGCCTGGATGGGTGTCGTCGCGCTGCTTGGCGCGTCGATCGCCGTGCACATGTTCCGCAAGGAGCCCTCCGGCGGAATCGTGCTGTACCTGGTCTTCCTCATCCTGCTGATCGTGTATCGCGAGGAGTTCTACGCGCTCAGCGATCCCCGGTCGCGGTGGCGGGCCATCTGGACGTTCTGGGCGATGCTGGTCGCCGACGTCGGCCTGGGACTGATCCTGGTCTCCGCGCGCGGAGACCGCATCATCGGCGGCGCGAGCCTGTTCGACCGGGTCGACCACGTGGTGCTCGGGCTGGCCGGTATCACCGGGCCGATGCACTTCCGCGGGGACAACTACGGCGACTACGTGTACTTCTCGCTGTTCGGGCTGGGACTGCTCACCGTTCTGGTCACCCTCTACCTGTTCCTGCGCCCCGCCGAGCCGGCCGCCAGGCTGACCCCGGCGCAGGAGACCGAGATCAGGGCGCTGCTCACGCGGCACGGCCGCCGCGACTCGCTCGGCTACTTCGCGCTGCGCCGCGACAAGTCGGTGTTGTTCTCGCCGACCGGCAAGGCCGCCATCGCCTACCGGGTCGTCTCCGGCGTGATGCTGGCCAGCGGCGACCCGATCGGCGACCCGGAGGCGTGGCCCGGCGCGATCAGGGCCTTCATGGACCGGGCCGAGCGCTACGCGTGGATCCCCGCAGTGATGGGCTGCTCCGAGCAGGCCGGCGAGATCTGGCACCGCGAGGCCGGGATGGACGCGCTCGAACTCGGCGACGAGGCAGTGGTCGAGGTCGCGGACTTCTCGCTGGAGGGCCGGCCGATGCGCAACGTCCGGCAGATGGTCCACCGGATCGAGCGGCAGGGGTACAGCTGCCAGGTCCGCCGGTTGCGCGACATCTCGCCGGACGAGGTCGTGCGGATTCGCCGGCTGGCCACCGACGGCCGCTCCACGGAGACCGAGCGCGGCTTCTCCATGGCGCTCGGGCGGTTCGGCGACCCGGCCGACGGCGAGTGCGTCGTGGTCACCGCCACCAAGGACGACGAGATCCGTGCCGTGCTCGACTTCGTGCCCTGGGGCCAGGACGGGCTCTCGCTCGACCTGATGCGCCGCGACCGCTCCGCCGACCCGGGACTTAACGAACTGATGATCGTAGCGGCGCTGCGCGAGGCGCCGGCGCTCGGGGTGGCCCGGATCTCGCTGAACTTCGCGGTCTTCCGCTCCGCGCTGGAACGCGGCGAGCGGCTCGGCGCCGGACCGGTGCTGCGTCGCTGGCGTGGCCTGCTGGTGTTCCTCTCCCGCTGGTTCCAGATCGAGTCGCTATACCGCTTCAACGCCAAGTTCCGGCCGGTCTGGGAGCCACGCTTCGTGGCCTTCCGGCAGACCCGCGACCTGCCCCGGATCGCGCTGGCCGCGCTTGAGGCCGAGGCGTTCCTGGTGCTGCCCTCGCTGCTGCGCCGCGGGCCTCGTGACGAGCCTGACGTGGCCTCGCTGCGTACGTACTGACGCGTAATATGCGTAATAGGCGCGTATTCGTGGCGTGGACGGCGGTCCGGTCGTTTCACCGTCGGCCGCGCAGCCGGAAGTCGGCTGCCATGGCACTAGGCTGAGCGTATGGCTGTGCTGGCGACGCGACCCAACCGGCGGGTGACGGGGCTGCCCGAACTCGACCGGTGCGCCGTGATGGGCGTGGTCAACGTCACTCCGGACTCGTTCTCGGACGGTGGCCGTTACTTCGAGCCCGACGCGGCGATCGCACACGGCTTGGAACTGCTCGAAGTCGGCGTGGACTACCTGGACATCGGCGGCGAGTCGACCCGGCCGGGAGCGCTGCGTGTGCCGATCGAGGAGGAACTGCGCCGGGTCGTGCCGGTGATCGAGGCGCTGGCCCGGGAAGGCGCGACGATCTCGGTCGACACCATGCGCGCGCCGGTGGCCCGGCGCGCCGTCGAGGCGGGCGCCGTGATCGTCAACGACGTCAGCGGCGGGCAGGCCGACCCGGAGATGATTCCGTTCGTCGCTTCGGCGCAGGTTCCATACATCCTGATGCACTGGCGCGGGCACAGTGTCGATATGAATAGTCGTGCCGTCTATGGAGACGTCGTCGCCGAGGTGCGTTACGAGCTTTCCGAGCACGTAGAGCGCGCGGTGGACGGTGGCATTGCCCTGGACCGCATCATCCTCGATCCCGGTCTGGGCTTCGCGAAGAACGCGGCGCACGACTGGGCCCTCGTCGGTCATCTCGACGCGCTGCACTCGCTGGGCCGGCCGCTGCTGATCGGCCCTTCGCGCAAACGTTTCCTCGGCCGGCTGCTCGCCGGGCCGGACGGCGAACCGCGACCCGCGCCGGATCGGGACGTGGCCACGATCGCGCTGGCGGCACTGGTCGCCGCGCATGGAGCTTGGGGGGTGCGGGTGCACGCGGCAGCCGAGGCGATAGACGCGGTCCGTGTGGCCGCAGCAGTCGGGGATCCGCAATACGCGAGCCGGGCGGAGGACCGCTGATGACGCCGCAGCCGCCGGTGGACGAGGAGCCGTTCACCGCTGAGCAGGCCGCCGTCGCAGAGGCCAACGAGCGCTTCTACCAGGCCGTCGAAGAAGGCGATCTGGACACTGTCCGCGCTGTGTGGATCGACGGCGAATACGCCGACACCGTGCACTGCGTGCACCCCGGCCAGCCGGCCGTGCACGGCCGCTCGCAGGTGCTGATGTCGTGGGCAGTTGTGATGTCCAGACTGAGTTATCTTCAGTTCTTCATCACGGATATGCGCGTCGTGGTCTCGGGTGACATCGCCGTGGTGACCTGTGCCGAGAATGTGCTCACCGACCTGCCGCGCAGCGAGGGCGGAGAGGGCTCCGGGCTCGCCGGGGGCCGGGCCGAGGCGACCAACATCTTCCGCCGGTCGCGGGACGGCAGATGGCTGCTGTTCGCGCACCATTCCTCGCCGGTCTTCCCCTCCAGCAGTTCGGAACCGCCCGACGAGCAGTGACGGGTCCGGAAGCTCTGCTGTGGACAAGAGGACGCGCGGGTGGATTGCCGACGGTTTTGTCCATGGGCCAACGCTGTGTGGGCTCGTGGGTTGAGGGCTGAGAGTGGCGGGGCGGAGAAGGGAGTCGCAGCGCCACACGGCGTCAGCCGCATGAGCGACACCGCGCGGCGACTGACGACGCGGCGACCGACGACAACGTGGCCAGTCGACGGCCATCGGCACGCACGCCGAGCGGCGCCAGCCGCATGGACAACACGGTCGGCAATCCACCCTTGACACCCTCTGGCCCCGAAAAGCCCCGCAAGGGGTTAGACCGCGGCACGGTTTGGGCAGGCAGCATGCCGTAGGCGGCAAATCGCAGACGGAGGGGTGATGGGTGAGGGCGTGGACCGGTTGTCGGGACTGGACCGAATAGTTCTGCACGGG
>NZ_DASYZI010000450.1:0-2179 GCF_035946395.1 Actinocrinis sp. | reverse complement strand
GATCGTCCTGCACTGCCTGCCGGCCTATCGCGGCAAGGAAATCGCCGCCTCGGTCATCGACGGCCCCCACTCCGTCGTGTGGGACGAGGCCGAGAACCGGCTGCACGCCCAGAAGGCGCTCCTCACGTTTTTAATTGAACGTAGCCCGATTGAACGCAGCTTGATCGAACGCGCCGCCGAACGCCACGCCGCCGAAGCGACTGGCAACCCTGAAGGCCCCCGACGATGAACGAAGACCAGGACGACCAGCCGGCCCTCGGCGCGCTGACCACCGTCAACACCCGCCGAGCCCGCCATCAGCGGATTGCCGACCTGCTCAGCAAGCACAAGGTGCGCTCGCAGACCGGCTTGGCCGAACTGCTCGCCGAGGAGGGCTACTCGGTCACCCAGGCCACGCTCTCCCGTGACCTCGACGAACTCGGTGCGGTCCGCATCCGCGACCGTGACGGCACCCTCGTCTACGCCCTGCGCAGCGAAGGCGGCGATGGCGCCCCGCAGATCGCCCGCGAGGCCAGCGTCCTGGAGGCACGGCTCAAGCGGCTGCTCAGCGAGCTGTTGGTCACGGCCGAGGGTTCGGCGAACCTGGTCGTGCTGCGTACTCCGCCCGGCGCCGCGCAGTTCCTCGCCTCGGCCATCGACCACGCCGACAACTACGGCGTCACCGCCAGCGTCATGGGCACCATCGCCGGCGACGACACCGTCCTGGTGATCTGCCGCGAGCCGACCGGCGGCCCCGACCTGGCCCGCCAGCTGATCCACGCCGCCCAGCGCGGTTGACCCGACGACCCTCGCACCGAGTGCGAACCGAGAATGGAACAACCGTGACCGAGCACGTCGTCCCCGCCCGCTGTCCAGAACTCGGCCGAAGCGGCGGCGAAGATCGCTCGCAACGGAGCATCGCAACCGGTGATCAGAAGGGCTGACCGTGACTGAGCACACCACGAAGACACAGCTGCTGTGGAGTTCCCGGTTCAGCAGCGGTCCGAGTGACGCGCTGGCGGCGCTGTCCGCCAGTGTTCACTTCGACTGGCGGCTGGCGAGCTACGATCTCGCCGGCTCGCGCGCCCACGCTCACGCACTGCACCGCGCAGGCCTGCTGACCGATGCCGAACTCGCAGACATGCTCAAAGGCCTCGACCAGCTTCAGACCGACGTGGAATCCGGCGCCTTCACCCCCGTTCTCGCCGACGAGGACTGCCACACGGCCCTGGAGCGTGGCCTGATCGAACGCGTCGGCCCGGAACTCGGCGGCAGACTGCGCGCGGGCCGCTCCCGCAACGATCAGATCGCCACGCTCGGTCGGATGTACCTGCGCGACCAAGCCCGCGTCATCGCGAGCCTCGTCACCGACCTCCAACAAGCCCTCACAAACCAAGCCAGCGCGCACCTCGACGTCGCCATGCCCGGCCGCACGCACCTTCAGCACGCTCAACCGGTCCTGCTCGCACACCATCTGCTGGCGCACGTTCACGCCCTTGGCCGCGACGTCGACCGGCTACGTGACTGGGATCGGCGCACCGACAGCTCGCCCTACGGCAGCGGCGCCCTCGCCGGCTCCACCCTGGGCCTGGACCCCCAAGGCGTGGCCGACGAACTCGGCTTCACCAGCAGCGCCGCGAACTCCATCGACGGCACCGCATCCCGCGACTTCGCCGCCGAGTTCGCCTTCGTGACCGCGATGATCGGCATCGACGTCTCCCGCATCGCCGAAGAGGTGATCCTCTGGACGACCCGGGAGTTCCGCTTCGCCGCGCTCGACGACGCGTATGCCACCGGTTCGTCGATCATGCCGCAGAAGAAGAATCCGGACGTCGCCGAACTCGCCCGCGGCAAGACCGGCCGCCTCATCGGCAACCTGTCCGGCCTGCTCGCCACGCTCAAGGCGCTCCCACTCGCGTATAACCGCGATCTGCAAGAGGACAAGGAACCCGTTTTCGACTCCGTGGATACCCTCACCGTTCTACTCCCGGCGTTCACCGGCATGATCGCGACGATGACCTTCCACGGCGAGCGCATGGCCGAACTCGCTCCACAGGGCTTCTCGCTCGCCACCGACGTCGCCGAGTGGCTGGTGAAGCAGCACGTCCCGTTCCGCGAGGCGCACGAGATCGCCGGCGCCGCGGTCCGCTACTGCGAGCAGCGCGACATCGAACTCTCCGACCTCACCGACCAGGATCTG
>NZ_DASYZI010000449.1:0-31804 GCF_035946395.1 Actinocrinis sp. | reverse complement strand
CCCGCAGAGGTGCTCGCGGCGCTCGCGGAGTTCTCCACGCCCGAAACGCTCACAATGATCGACCGCGAGGTGGATGAGGCGTACCGGGCGAGCCTGGAGCAAGGCGACCCGGCGCCGCTGCGCAAGGTGCTGGAGCACTGGTGGCTGGTGGTGCGGGTGAACCGGGGTGGGGCCGAACCGCCCGGCCCGCCGCGCGGACGGGAGCAGCTGGCCGAGGCACTGGCCCGGCGTGGCATCATCGGCTGACCGATGTACACGTGGGGTTTCGTGGCCGACGACGAGGAAGCCGCGGCACTGCTTGACACTCTCCCGGTTGAGGCGTTGTTGGCGTTCCAGGAGTTGATGACTGCGGTCGAGTTGGATCCGTGGGGTATCGCCGGGAAGTCTCCGGGTGAACCGAACATGCCGAACGTCCTGTTCGGGCCGCACGGTGAGGGCCAGGTGTCGTACCTGATCCTGGACGGGCCGCGCGAAGTGTGGGTCACGCGGGTGCAGTGGGCTGACTGAGCTCATAGACCGGTCACGTTCGCCGCGGCGCATTGTGTGCCGCGACCACTACTCCATGCCCTCGCGTGGCACGATGCGCACCGTCGCCGGATCGAACGGTACGCACTCCACTCAGCGTGTCGAACGTGCGTACCGTGGCGCTGCGTTCGAACAGACCCTGCTGGCCGTTTTCGTCGCGGTCCGCGCCGGGCTTGCCAACCAGCTGCTGCGACCATTGCATGTACTGAGTACAGAACGCCAGTTTGAATGACTGTCAATGGCCGGTGCCGGATTACGCCCGAACGAGTGACCCGACCGGCGTCCGGCGTTGGCGCGACGTGGGGCGCGTGCCTGGCGGCCGTGGCGCCGATCGGGTGAGTGAAGCGGTGGCGGTGCTGGGAGAGCGTGCCGGGGGGAGTCGTGAAGTACTCGCCTTCGGAGGGCCGAATGAGCGTGTACCCGTGGACCGCGGCTCAAACGTGCGTACGCTTCCATGCGCTGCGCCGAACGGACGCCCGGCGACCGGTAACCTGTCGGGGCGCAGTGCAGATCAGCAGGGCGGACACAAGTCAGACAGCAGAGCAGCGAAGGGGGAGACGGCCGTGAACGACCGGTTCGACACCGCCGCGATCCGCAGCCGGGTGCTCGACTCCTGGGCGGCCGCGCCGGTGCGCTTCCGCGAGGACGCGAACCTCGAAGAGGACCTGGTTCTCGGTGCCTACCGGGACCGCGTCGTGATCGAGCTGGCCCAGAACGCCGCGGACGCGGCGACCCGCGCCGGGCGGCCCGGGCGGCTGCACCTGGCCCTCGGCGTCTCCGCCGACGAAGGCGTCACCCTGACCGTGGCGAACACCGGCAGCCCGCTGGACGCCGCGGGCGTGATCGGGCTGTCCACGCTGCGCGCCTCGTCCAAGCGCGACGAGTGGGACCCGTCCGACGACCCGGCCCGCGAGGACGTCCCGACCGCCGGTGGGCCGGTCGGCAGGTTCGGCGTCGGGTTCGCCGCGGTGCTCGCGGTCAGCGACGAACCCGCCGTGCTCTCCCAGCACGGCTCCGTGCGCTTCTCCACCGCCGACGCCCGCGCGGCGATAGCCGACGTGGCCGTGCGCAGCCCGGAACTCGGCATCGAACTGCACCGCCGCGAGGGCCGTGTCCCCGCGCTGCGCCTGCCGTTCCCCACCGAGGGCCGACCGCCGCAGGGTTATGACACCGCCGTGGTTCTGCCGTTGCGCGACAGCGCAGCCGAACAGCTCGTGCGCCGACTGCTCACCGAGATCGACGACGCGCTGTTGCTCGCCCTGCCGCAGCTCGCCGAGATCACTGTGCAGATCAACACTGTGCAGATCAACACTGCGCAAATCAGCTCTGCGCAGATCAACACCGGCGAGGCGGACGCCACCACGACTCGCACCCTGACTTCGCGGCGCGGTGCCGAGCACGAGTGGATCATCACCGACGGCTCGCGCACCACCACCTGGCGGCTGGCCCGCGCGCACGGCGCGCTCGACCCGCTGCTGCTGGCCGGGCGCCCCGTCGAGGAGCGCGCCCGCCCCTACTGGGCGGTGACCTGGGCGGTGCCCATCGGCGACGACGCCGAACCGCTGCGCCCGCAGACCGTGCCCGTGGTGCACGCTCCGACGCCGACCGACGAACGGCTCGGCCTGCCCGCGCTGCTGATCGGCTCGTTCCCGCTCGACCCGACGCGGCGTCACGTCGCCGCAGGCGATCTGGCCGACTTCCTGATCGAGCAGGCCGCCGCCGCGTACGCGCAGCTGTCGGCGCAATGGCCGCGGCGCGTCCCGGAACTGCTGCGACTGGTACCCGGCCCGATCGCGGATGGCGCGCTGGACGCGGCGTTGCGCGAACGCATCGGGCGCCTGCTGCCCGAAACCCCGTTCCTGCCGGCGGCGGACGGCAGCCGCGACCCGCTGCGCCCTCAAGACGCGACAGTCATCGTGCCCTGCGACGATGCGCTGGTCGCCGCGCTCGCCGACGTCATCCCCGGCCTGCTGCCCGCAGGCTGGGAACGCGACACCGTCGCGCTCGGCGCGTTGCGCGTGCGCAGGCTCGAATTGGCCGACCTGGTCGAGATGGTGGCCGCGTTGCGTCGTGAACCCGCCTGGTGGGGCCGGCTCTACGCGGCGCTCGACGGGGTGGCCGGCTACGACCCCGGCGCGCGTGAAGCCCTGATCGCGCTGCCGATCCCGCTCGCCGACGGCCGCGTCGTGCGCGGCGCGCCGGGAACCCTGCTGCCGGACGCGGCGCTCGGCGATTCGGGCTTCGGCGACACGGCGCTCGACAAAAGGGGGTTCGACGCGCTGCGCCCGCTCGGCCTGCGCGTCGTGCACCCGGCCGCGCTCAGCGCGGGAGGGCATGGACTACTGGAACGGCTCGGCGCGCGCCCGGCCCAGCCGCGCGCGATCCTCGCCGACCCGGCCGTGCACGCCGCCATCGCCGCCTCACGCGACGACCTGCCGCAGGCCGACCCGGAGGCGCAGGCGCACCCGAGCGCGGTGGCCGAGGCCGTGCTCACGCTCGTGCGCGCCGCCGGGCCACGCCCGCAGGAGCGTTTCGGCCTGGACGCACTGCTGCTCCCGGACGAGCAGGGCACGTACACACCCGCGCGTGAACTGCTGCTGCCCTCGTCCCCGCTGGCGCAGATCGTCGAGCCGGACGCCTTCGGGCGGGTCGACGCCGAATGGGTGCGCCGCTGGGGCGTCGAGACGCTGCGCGCTGTCGGCGTACTGGACACCTTCACGCTCGTGCGCGTTGCCGATGTGCTGCTCGACCCCGACGGCGCGGACGCGGAACTGTTCGACCTCGACGGCTTCGAGGACTGGCTCGACGATCTACGTGATCTGCTTCCGCCCGCGGCGCGCGACACCCCGCCGGTCGCCACCGAGCTGATCGCCGTTCGCGACCTGGAGCTGGTCGCCGAGCACCGCTGGTCCGCAGCCCTCGACCTGCTGGCCGGACCCGCGTTGCGGCGCGCCGTCACCGAGCCGATCAAGGTAATGACAGGTGACGGCGGAACGCTGCGTCTGCCCTCGTACACGTCCTGGTGGCTCAGCCGCCGCCCGGTGCTGGACGGCCGCAGGCCGATCGATCTGGCCACCGGCGCAGGCCTGCTGACCGGCCTGTACGACCCGATCGGCACCGGATCACAGGACACTGACGGCGCGGCGGAACCGGACGAGAAGCAGATGCCTGACGCACTGCGCCTCGACCCCGACTTCGTGGCGGGCCTCGGCGTGCGCAGCGGTCTTGGCGAGCTGCTGGAGGCGCCGGGGGGACCCGACGAGCTGCTGGAGCGCCTGGCCGATCCGGCGCGGGAGGTCGACGCGACGCAGCTCGCCGAGCTCTACAACGCGCTCGCCGGCGTGGCGGACGACCGCGTGGACCCGCCGAGCGCGATCAGGGCACTGATCGGCGGACGCCCCGTCGTCGCCGACGCCGTGGACGTGGCGGTCATCGACGCGCCCGACCTGCTCCCGCTGCTCGGTGACCGCCCCTACCTGCCGGTTCCGCCGCGCAACGCCGAGCGCCTCGCCGACCTGCTCGACCTCAGCCTCGTATCAGAGCTGTTCACCGGTCGTGTGACGTCCGAGGGCGAGCCCCAGCCGGTTCCGGACGTGGTGCTGCGCCTCGTACCGCAGGCCCCGGACACGTACGTCGAGCACGAGGAACTGGTGCTCGACGACGACTTCGAGACGGACTGGCGTGTCGTGGACGGCGAGGTGCACGCCTCCACCTTCGACGGTTTGGCCCGCGCGCTGGCCTGGGCCTGCGGCCGCTGGGACCGTCGCCACCTGATCGCCGCCCTGCTGGCCGAGCCGGAACGCGCCGACGAACTGGCGGCCGAGACCTACTTCGAATAGCGCAGATTTCGAATGACACAGACCTCGATTAGCACGGGGATCGGGTAGCACAGACTTCGAATAGCGCAGGGATCGACGTCTCGGGCCCGGCTCAATGTACTGAGCCGGTCCCGAGACGGGCTTGTTCCAACGCGGGGTTCCGGCGCGGTGTTTCAGCGCGGGACCGCGGCGGTCAGAGACCCTTCTTCCGGTCTTCGAGCACGCCGTCCACGTAGATGTCCAGCTTCTCGTTCCAGAACGCCGCGAGCCCCGCGATCTTCTGCGACTCGGCCAGCGGCGTGCGGTAGTACCAGACGACGTCCTCGTGCACCGCCGTGCCGGTGTCCACCGAGTAGTAGCTCGCAGTGCCCTTGTACGGACAGTGGGTCTGCGTCTCCGAGGGCCGCAGCAGGTCCATCCGGACGTCGGTCAGCGGCAGGTAGTAGCGCGGGCGCAGACCGGTCTCGAAGAGGATGCGCGGCTGGTGGCTGTCCGCCACCGTGACCCCGTCGATCTCCACCCGGATGTGCCGCGAGCTGGTCAGGATGTCGATGCGGGTGTGCGGGTCGCGCGGGTGGACGTAGATCGGCTCGTCCTCCTCGAACCACTCGCTCATCGCGTCGAAGTCGACGCGCACCAGCCCCTGCAACACCTCCAGCGGCGACTCGGGGATACGGCGCGCCGCGGACTCGGCGGTCTTGCCGTCGACCACCACGTCGAGGACCTCGGCGTCGCCGCGGCTGGGGGAGTGCTCGGTCTTCCCCGTCGGCACGAGCTGCGCCTTCACGTCCTCGGCCGGGAAGTAGTACGTCGGGTAATACGGTGATTCCCACACCAGGTGCGGTCGCAGCGTGTCGGCCACCAGCCGCCCTTCGAAGTACGTCCGTACCCGCTTGCGGCCTTCCTCGACGCGGACCCGTCCTCTAGTCGCCTCGCTCATGCGCGTTTCCTCTCTCCGTCTCGTTGATAACAGTCGTCACATATCCCTAAGCCACCGATCGCGCCAGGAATTCCACCGATTCCGCCGACCGGAGGCCCGGCGCTCACATCTGGCTCAGGTACTTCTCGATCAGCTCGACCGCGGTGCCGATACCGTCCTCGGCGCGGATCTTCACGCCGAGCTCGGCGGCGCGCTCACGCATGGACGAGTCGCCGGTGGCGCGGCGGATGGCCTGCGCGAGGTTGTCCGCGGTCAGCTTGCCCGCGGGGACCGGGCGCGGCCCGGCGCCGAGCGCGGCGGCTCGGGCCGCCCAGAACGGCTGGTCGCCCGCATGCGGGATGGCGACCGAGGGCACCCCGGCGTGCAGCACCCAGGATGTGGTGCCCGCGCCGCTGTGGTGCACGACGGCGGCGACATGGCCGAACAGCTCCCGGTACGGCACATAGCTCGTCAGCCGGTGGATGTGGTCCGGCAGGTCGGTGTCGCCGAGGTTCGCCCAGCCGGACTGGATGATCGCGCGCCGGCCGCTGATGGCCACGGCGTCGACCAGCAGCCGGGTCAGCGCGGCAGAGTCCTGCGTCGTCGTGCTGCCGAAGCTGATGAACACCGGCGGCTCGCCGTCGTCGAGGAACTTCAGCAGCTCGCTCGGCGCGGCAAAGCCCAGATCGCTCTCCAGCAGCCAGAAGCCGGTGGTGTGCACCGTGGCGGGCCAGTCGGCCGGCTGGGGCACGAGGTGCCGGCTGTAGCCGTTCAGGATCGGCGTGCGCCGCATCGCCTGCTGGACGTCGCGGTTGCGCCGGGCCGGCAGACCGAGCACGTCGCGGCGGAACCGGTTGACCGGGTCCTTCATGATCCGCCAGACGAAGGGCTCGACCATCGCCTTGTGGAACGCGAGGTTGACCAGGCTCTCCCGGTGCGGCATCAGCGTGCTGAGTGCGGCCGAACCGCTGCGCGTGGCGAGCGGGGCCGGTTGCAGCGTGGTGCTGATATACGGGATCCCCAGCTTCTCGGCGACCGCCATCGCGTAGAAATCCGAGGTGTAGCTGCCGATCACCGCCTCGGCGCCGAACTCGGTGCACGCCCGGTACACCCCGTCCATCAGCGCCGGGCCGTTCAGCTCGAAGATGCGTTTCATGGTCCGTATGAACGTCAGCAGGGTCGCCCCGTTGCCGGCGTCGAACATCTTGCGGCCCAACTCGGACGAGAGCATCTCCTGGAAGTCCACGGTCGCGGCGCTGGCCTCCAGCCCGCACTTGCGCGCCTCCTCGGGGAAGTCCGCGCCGACGACCATCCGGACCTGGTGCCCCCGGTCTTGCAACCCCATCCCCAGCGCGAGCGCCGGCTGTACGTCGCCGCGCGAACCGAAGGCTATCGACGCGATCCGCATCTTCCCGTGACCCCGATCTCAGACGTCGGATGGTGGACGTGTGTGAACCCTGCGGCGCAAGTCTACGAAGCCTGGATCGGATGCGTGCCCAGTGCCCTGTCGGGCGCGGTGTCATATCGGGCCAGGTGTCATTCAGGACCCCTCGTGCTGATGCAGACCGAGGGGCAGTGAAAACACCTTGGTCCAGGTGGCGGTGATTTTGCGGCGAATTGAGTTATTACGATGACGTCATGGCACAAACACATTTATCAATTTCGAAATAGTGTGATGATGCATGTCTGTTTGGGCGGCGGCATTCCGGGCATCCGCGCCACATGGGCGTGTCTCCGCAGGGGGTTCTGCACGCGATCGACGCGTTCCAGCAGCGGCACCGCTTGCTCGCGTTTCCGATCGCCGTGTGGAAGAAGTTCGGCGACGACCAGGCGGGCAGCCTTGCGGCGCTCATCGCCTACTACGCGTTCATGTCAATCTTCCCGCTGCTGCTGTTACTGGTCACGGCGCTGGGGATCGTGCTGCGCGACAATCCGTCGCTACAGCAGAAGGTGCTCAACTCGGCGTTGACCGATTTCCCGGTGATCGGGGAGCAACTGCGTGCGAACGTGCACTCGCTCAATCGCACCGGCATCGGCCTCGTGGTCGGCGTGATCGGCACCGTGCTCGGCGCGCGCGGCGTGACCAGTGCGATCCAGAACGCGATGAACAGCGTCTGGGAGGTGCCGCGGCACCTGCGCCCCGGCTTCCCGTTCTCCTGGCTGCGCGGCTTCGGGCTGCTGGGCACCCTCGGCGTCGGCGTGCTGGCCACGACCGTGCTGTCCGGGTTCGGCACTTGGGGCGGCAGGGTGCTCGGCGGTCTGGCCGGCAGTGCTGCGGCGATCGCGTTATCGCTGGCAGTGAACGTCGGACTTTTCTGGCTGGGGCTGCGTCTGGCCACCGCGTCCCTGGTGCGGGGCCGTGACCTGCGCAACGGCGCGATCCTCGCGGCGATCCTCTGGCAGGCGCTGCAAACCCTCGGCGTGTTCTTCGTCACCCACACGCTGCGGCACGCCTCGTCGCTCTACGGAACCTTCGGGCTCGTCCTCGGACTGCTCGCATGGCTGTACCTCCAGGCACAGCTCACGCTCTACGCGGTCGAGGCGGACGTGGTGCGGACGCGGCGACTGTGGCCGCGCAGCCTGTTCCCGCCGCCACTGACCGAGGAGGACAGGCTGGCCTACGCCGAATACCGCGCAGCGGATCGCCGCTTGCCGGTGGCAGTCGAGCCGGAGCCCGGCAGCGACGGGGGCATGCCGGAGGTGAAGTCACGCCGGTGAAGCCGCACGACCGTCGACAACGTCCATGGGCACTACAGAAGTGCTCACCAGTAGCCACGTCATCGGCGGTGCGAGGCCCATCCGGGCGTGGTGCGGGGCCCGCCGGTTGACCGGAATATGCGTTCCCTGATTCGCCAGGGATGGTACCGGAGATTACGGGCGGTGGGTACGATATCGACCCGGAATGCACTACGACGAGGCCGCAGCGGGGCATGGCGCAGGGCCGCGACTGGCGGCTCTGCTTCGCGACTTCCGCCGTGAAGCCGGTCTCACACAACGAGAACTCGCCGACCGCGCGGGCGTGAGCCTGGGCACTGTGCGGGACGCGGAGCAGGGGCGTACGCGCCTGCCGCGGCCAGTGTCGCTGATCAAACTCGCCGGTGCGCTTGGGCTGGACGACGACGAGGCGCGGCAACTCGTGAACGTGGTGCAGCGCCACCGGTTCGCCGGCGTGACCGAGGAGGTTGGTGGTCACGATGGCTCGGCTTCGGTTCCTTCGGTGGCTGAGGAGCGACGCGCGCTTTCTCGCGGTCGCTGGATAGAGGTTCTGGGACCGCTGCGTCTGTGGCGCGACGGGGTGCCGGTTCGGTTGCGCGAGCGCAGAGCGCGCACGATCCTCGGGCTGCTGGCGCTGACAGCGAACACGCCGGTGCACCGGGACGAGCTGATCGACGCGGTGTGGGGCAGCGATCCGCCCGCCACCGCGGCGAGCCTGACACGGGACTACGTCAGCGCTCTGCGTCGTGTGCTGGAGCCGCGCGGCGCCAAGGCGGATGGTGGCGTGCTGGAGTCGGCCGACACTCATTACACGCTGCGGCTGGCGCAGGACGAACTGGACTTGCTGGCCTTCCGGCGGCTCGTCGCCGACGCGCGCGGCGCCGAGGCGCGCGGTGACGCTGCGGCCGCGAGCCTGTCGTACGAGAAAGCCATGGCACTGTGGCGTGGCGAGCCACTCACGGACTGGCCGGGCGGGCGCAGCCATCCGCGGATCGTCGCGCTCAGCCGCACGCGCGCGGCGGTCGTGTGCGATTACGCGCACGCGGCGTTCCGTGCGGGTGAGCATCGGCAGGTCCTGCCGCACCTGGAGCAGTTGGCGGCATTCGACCCACTCGACGAGACCGTGCACGCCCGGCTGATGCTCGCGCTGGCCGGAAGCGGGCGGCAGGCCGGTGCTCTTGTGGTGTTCGACGGCATCCGGCGGCGCCTCGACGAGCAGCTTGGCATCCGGCCCGGCGCGGAGCTGTCCGACGTGCACCTGCGGGTGCTGCGACAGGAGGTGCCGCTGGCCCGGCCTGACCACGCGGCGGCCGTCGAGCTGGTCGAGCGGATCCCGCTGCTCGTCCCGCAAGCGGCACTGAAGTCGGTCGCTGACACTGCGCGCCCGGTGACGGTGCACGCGTCAGCGGCGGGGCAGCTCCCGACGGCGGGGGAGCGCGCGAAGTCTGAGCAGGCTGCGATCGTGCCGCAGCCCTCGACGACAGTGCGCGTCGTGCCTCGGCAGTTGCCGAGCGCCTTCCGCCACTTCTGCGGCCGTGCGGAAGAACTCAAGGCTCTGACGGATGCGCTCGATCAGGCCGGGGACGGACCGCAACGTGGCACGGTCGCGATCGCGATGGTGGATGGTACTGCGGGAGTCGGGAAGACGTCGCTCGCGGTGGCCTGGGCGCATCAGGTCGCTGATCGCTTCCCGGACGGCCAACTGTACGCCGACCTGCGCGGCTTCGACCCCGCGGCCGAGAGCGAGGCTGCGTCCGCCGACGTGATACGCCGGTTTCTCGACGCGTTCGCGGTGCCGCCGGAGCGCATCGCGCCGGATCCGGAGACCCAGGCCGCGCTCTACCGCAGCCTGCTCGCGGACCGGCGGGTGCTGATCGTGCTGGACAACGCGGCGAGCGCCGAGCAGGTGCGTCCGCTGTTGCCCGGGAACTCCGGATGCGCGGTGGTGGTCACCAGCCGCCGCAGGCTGACCGGCCTCGTCGTCGGCGAGGGGGCGAAAGCGCTGTCGCTCGGCTACCTCAAGAGCTGGGAGGCGCGCGACCTGCTCGCACGGCTGCTCGGACCCGAGCGTGTGGCCGCCGAGCCCGAGGCGGCCGACGCGCTGATCGAGCTGTGCGCGGGCCTTCCGCTCGCGCTGAGCATCGTGGCCAACCGCGCCGCCGTACACGCCAGGTCCTCGCTCACGGCGCTCGTCGCCGAGTTGCGCACTGCGTCGAGTCGGCTGGACGCGCTGAGCACCGACGACGAGACGACCAATCCGCGCGCGGCGTTGTCCTGGTCGTATCGCAAGCTCACCGCGGCGCAGGCACGCATGTTCCGGCTGCTCGGCGAGCACCCCTGCGCGGACGTTTCGGCCCGCGCGGCGGCCAGTCTCGCCGGAGTGCCGCTGCGCCAGGCGCGCGGGCTGCTCGGCGAACTGGTGCGCACGCACCTGGTCGAGGAACACGCGCTGGATCGGTACTCGATGCACGATCTGGTGCGCGCGTACGCGCGTGAAGAAGCTGAGGCCTGTGATGCCGAGACCGACCGGCGCGAGGCGATCGGCAGGGTGCTCGACCACTATCTGCACACCGGACGCGCCGCGGCGATGCTGGCCAATCCGGTCCGCGCCCCGCTGGGTCTGCCCCCGGCGCTGCCCGGTGTCGTGCCGGGGGAACTGGCCTCGTACGACGAGGCGACCGCCTGGTTCGAGGCCGAGCACAAGACGGTGCTCTCGGTGATCGCGCACGCCGCCGAAGCCGGCTTCGACCGGCACGCGTGGCAGATCCCGTGGACGCTGACCACCTTTCAGAACCGACTGGGTCACTACCGCGCGTGGGCCTGGTGCCAGCAGACCGCGCTGGCCGCCGCCCGGCGCACCGCGGACCTGCCCGCCCAGGCCGACGCCCTGCGCAATCTCGGCCGGGTCGCGTTGCGGCTCCAGTCGTACGGTGAAGCGCTCGACCGCCTCCTCGCGGCACTTGAGATATACCGCCAGGCGGGTGACCGCAGCGGCCAGGCCGACGCGCATCTGGAAATCGCCCGCGTCCATGACCGCACGGACCGCTTCGCCGTCGCCCTCGACCACGCCCTGCTCGCCTACGGCCTGTATCAGCAGGCCGGTGATCCGGTCGGGCCTGCGTACGCGCTCAACGCGGCCGGCTGGTACTGCACGAAGACCGGACGTTTCCACGCCGCGCTGGACTACTGCCGCCGTGCGCTGGATCTGCACCTCGGCCTCGGCGACAGCCAGGCGTTGGCCGACACCTGGGACAGCCTCGGATACGTGCATCATCACCTCGGCCACACGCGGGAAGCGCTGGACTGCTACGAACACGCGGCAGAGCTCTACGAGCAACTCGGCGCGCGCCACGACCTGGCCGCCACGCTCGAACGCATCGGCGACAGTCGCGAGATGGCCGGAGCGCAGGCCGCCGCCCGCGACGCGTGGCGCCGGGCGCTGTCGATCCTGTCGGGACTCGACCATTCCGACGCCGACCGTGTGCGAGCGAAGCTGACCGCCGCTGCGGCGGCGACGCGGACCACGGCTCTTCGAGATCCTGCTCGTTTCGAAGAGCCGTGACCCGTGTGCGTGTTACGGGGCGGTCGGTGCCACAGCGGTCGGTGCTACAGCGGTCAGTTTCACAGTGCTCAGTTCCACAGCTGGAAGCTGTCCGAACCGTTGCAGGTCCACTGGAAGATCTTGCCGCCGTTGCCGATGTTGGTGCCGTCGGCGTCCAGGCAGGTGCCGTCGTTGTTGTTCTGTAGCCCGGCCTCGGCGTTGCCGTTGGTGTTCAGCTTGCCGCTGCCGTTGAACCACCACTCCTGGCTGCCGTCGCTGTGGTTGCACGCCCACTGGAAGATCGGCGAGCCGTTGCCCTTGCTCGAACCGTCGGCGTCCAGGCAGGTGCCCGAGCCCACGTTGCGCAGGATCGGCAGGCTGCCGACGTTGTACTCGACCGTCCACTGCTGGAAGTTGTCGCCGGCGTTGCAGGTCCATTGGAAGATCTTGCCGCCGTTGCCGATGTTGGTGCCGTCGGCGTCCAGACAGGTGTTCGAGCCCTGGTCCTTGAGCTGGAAGGTGAAGCTGGAGAGCGCGGACCTGGCGCTGCCGACGTAGTTCTCCCAGGCGCCGTTGTTGAAGGTGGACCACGGCCCCCAGTTCGTGCCGTGGTTGGAGATGTTCCAGGCCGCGTCGGCGTTGCACTGGACCTGGAACGCGCAGGCGTCCGACACGTTCGGCCAGGCGGCGTTGTTGATCTGCCACAGGCCCCGGTCCTCGGAACCGTTGGTGTTGATGTTGGTGGCGCTCGGGTTGCAGCTGGACTCGGCCATCGCGATGGAGACCGCGACCACGATCTGCGGCTCCTGGCCCAGCACGGTGCCCACCGTGCGATTGAACGAGAATCCGGCCTTCGCCGCGACCTTCGTGCAGATCGAGATGTCGGCCGCGGTGATGGCGTTCGGCGACACGCCGGTGCCGGGGTTCAGCGAGGCCATCCGCTGCGTGGCGGTGGGTGAGGCGCCCGGCGTGGCAGAGGCCCACGCGGAGCCTGTGGCGGCCACCACCGCGGCGGCGAGCATCCCGCCCGCGAGCGCGAGCGACGCGCCGCGGCGGGCACGCGCCCCGCGTCCGTGATCCGCGGAGCCGACTGTGGCAGAGTCCTTGGGCAGTCCGATCATGTTCATGAGTCCGCCTCCTGATTCCTGGTCGCGCCGCAGGCGGGTGCGGTGCGCTTTGATATCAGGATTCAGATAAGGTGCGCCGGGCGGCCGGTGGCGCCCCGGCGCGCGGACTCGTATCAACCGGCTGGTACTGGCGCTGTCGGGCCAGGTCGGGGCGGTGGCGGCGCGGCGGCGGCGCGCAGTACGGGAAGACGTACGGGAGCCGGTGCGGTCGGTATGAAAGCAGCACGGGGGCAGTGCGGCGGAAAGGCAACTCGGCGTGGAATCAACACGGCGGGAAGCAACACAGCAGGATATCCGGGCAGGGCGTAATCGTTATGCTCGATCTTGAAGGTGGCTGGGGCCGTGGCGTGCGGTTGGCCGGGTGCGCAGTGGCGGGCGAGCCTACAGCGGCGCATGAAGTCCCGGCCACGTTCGAAGAGCCGTTAAGCTCCGGCTCGATCAGACTGCTCCGAGCGGAAGGGCGAAGGTGGCGGAGCCTGCGCGGCGTGCCGGACGCGTGACGGTGTTCGGCAGCGTGAACCTCGATCTGCTCGTTCGTGGCGGCGACATGCCCGGCGCGGGCGAGACGGTGCTGATGAGGTCCGCCAAGTGGGCGCTCGGCGGCAAGGGCGCGAACCAGGCGGTCGCGGCGGTCCGCGCGGGCGCCGAGGCGCTGTTCGTCGGCGCGGTCGGCGCCGGTGCCGATGGGGAGAGGCTGGTTCGAGCGCTTCGCTGCGCGGGTGTGGACGTGGCGCACGTGCGCACGGTGCAAGACGTTGCCTCGGGCCTGGCCCTCGTCTTCGTGTCCGATGACGGGGAGAGCCGGATCGTCGTCGTCCCCGGAGCGAATCACATGGTCAGCGCGGCGGACGCCGAAGCCGCGGGAGAGTGGATCGCGGCGTCGGACGTCCTGGTCGTGCAGGGTGAGCTGCCCGCGCCCGCCACCGGCGCCGCGGTGCGGCTGGCCAGTGAGGCGGGAGTGCGCGTGGTGGTCAATCTCGCGCCGCGGATCGAGCTCGGCGCGCAGCTCGGCTTTGCGGATCCGCTCGTGGTCAACGAGGTCGAGGCGGGGCAACTGCTCGGAGAATCCCTGGAGTCCCTCTCCTCGGTGAGCGCCGTGCTGGCCGCGGGCTCCCGTTTCCGTGCGCTGGCACGGTCGGTGGTGGTCACCGTCGGGGCGGCCGGCGCCGTGCTGATCACCGGTGAGGGCACGCTGCACGTGCCCGCGCTTCCCGTTGACGAAGTCTGCGACACGACCGGGGCGGGTGACGCGCTCGTCGGCGTGCTGGCGGCGCAGTTGGCCGCCGGTTCGCCGCTCGCCGACGCGCTCAGGCTCGCGGTCGCCGCCGCGAGCCTGAGCGTCACCGTCGTCGGTGCCGCCGAGAGCTACCCCGAGTTCGGCCGGGAACTGTCGCGGGGATCCCGGCCGGGCGAGTGAGCCGCCTCTGCCAACGTCACCGCAGCCGGCATCATCGCGGCTTCCGGCATCACCACAGGGTGTGCAGGCAGGCCAGCAGGCTGCGCGCCTCGACGTTGAGGAAGTTGCCGAAGCGCTGAAGCGTCATCAGCTGGTGCGCGCTGAGCCAAAGGAAGTCCGACGGCTGCTGCAACGGGATCTCGTCGCCGACCTCGATGATCTGGTACCGGTTGTCCGCGTGCAGGAACCGGCCGCCCTCCTCCGAGAGCCGCACGTCGTAGCGGACGCGGTGCGGCTTCGCGGCGGCCACGTAGTCCAGGTAGCGCGGCCGGTTCTCCGGGGACAGGTTCCGGTAGGTGTGCGGCGTGCAGTGCACGGTCGGGGCGCCCTCGATGATGTCCAGCGCGCCGGCCGCCGGCCGGGCCTGGAGCAGCAGGTGCAGCACGCCGTCGACCCGGCGGGCCAGGAAGGTGAGCAGGCCCGGGGCGGCCGGCTGGAGCAGCGGCTGCATCCAGCCGCTGACCTCGCGGTCGGCAGCCCGCACGTCCACTCCGACGATGCTGAAGAACTCGTCGTTCTTGTGGGCGATCCGGCCGTCGGTGCGGTACCAGTCGGAGGTGTCCAGCAGCGGGACGAGACGCTGCGTCAGCTGGTACGTCGCCTTGTTCTCGGTCAGCCAGCTGACCACGTCGGTCATCGAGTGCAGCGTGGTCGCGTCCGGGTCGAGCGAGCGCGCCAGCGCGTCGCGGAATCCGTCGTCGGGTACGGCGCCCGGCCGCGCCGTGCCGGTCGGCGGGGCGAACGGCATGAGCGACAGCACGGTGCGCGCGTCCATGTTGACGACGTCGTCGACGCGCAGCAGCTCGTGGATCTGCTTGAGCGTCAGCCAGCGGAATCCCGGTTGCAGCGCGACGTCCTCGTCGGTCTCCACCACGATGTTGCGGTTGCGCTTGTGCAGGAACCAGCCGGCCTGCTCGGACTGGAGCGTGTCGACCAGCACCCGGCTGCGGCGCGGCGCGATGAAGTGTTCGAGGTAAGGGGTCGAATTGCCCTGGTGGACCCGCATGTAGTTGCTGCGGGTGGCCTGGACGGTCGGCGAGAGCTGGACCAGGTTGCTGTTGCCCGGCTCCATCTTCGCCTGCATCAGGCAGTGCAGCACCCCGTCGAACTCCTTGACCAGGATGCCCAGGATGCCGATCTCGCGCTGGACGATGATCGGCTGGTGCCAGCTGGGCACCCGGCCGGGGCTGAGCTGGACGCGCAGGCCCTCGATGGTGAAGAAGCGGCCGCTGCGGTGCGCCAGGTTCCCGGTGTCGGAGGCGAAGTACCAGCCGTCCAGCTTGTCGAGCGGGACCTGCTCGACGCGGTAACCGTTGGCCGCGCGGTGCTCGTCGAGCCAGGCGACGCAGTCCTCGTCGTCCGGGAACGCCCCGTCCGACGCGGCGGATTCGGTGAATCTGCGCGCGGTGTCGCCTTTGTCGGCATTGGTGTCAAGCAGGGACGGTAGCGTCTGGTACATAGTGCCGTCTCCCCGTAGACCAGAAACTTACCCGGAGCGGATCTCAGGTTAGAACAGTGCCCGGCATGTACTGTTCTTCGATGTTGCCTGCCTTGACCAGGCGCCGAGGCAACCGCGGCGTGTCTGGTTATGCTGCCTGACATCAGTGCTCGAATCGTCGATGACGTAGGGGGCCCTATGAGCGAGACGGTGCGGATCGGCGTTCTGGGCTGCGCGTCCATCGCGCTGCGGCGGACCATCCCGGCGATCCTGGCCTGCCCGCAGACCTCGCTGGCTGCGGTGGCCAGCCGCGATCCCGAGAAGGCCAAGCAGGCGGCGCAGCGGTTCGGCTGCGACGCGAGCACCTACGAGGAACTGCTGCGGCGCGACGACGTCGACGCGGTGTACGTGCCGGTGCCGCCGTCGCTGCACCTGCCGTGGGGCCTTGAGGTGCTGCGCGCGGGCAAGCACCTGCTGCTGGAGAAGCCGGCCGCGACCAGCGCCGACGAGGCGCGGCGACTGGTGGACGAGGCAGGCGCGCGCGGCTTGGTGCTGCGGGAGAACTTCAACTTCCTGCACCACGGCCAGCACCGGACGGTGCGCGAACTGCTGGCCGCCGGCCGGCTGGGCACCGTGCGCACGCTCAGCGCGGCGTTCTGCTTCCCGGGGATGCCCGCCAGCGACATCCGGTACGTGCCGCAGCTCGGCGGGGGCGCACTGCTCGACGCCGGTGTCTACCCGATCAGGGTCGCGCAGCTGCTGTTCGGCGCGGATCTGCGCGTGACCGGCAGCACCCTGAGAATCGATCCGGCGCGCGGCGTCGACGTGGCCGGGCAGGCGCTGCTGGTCTCCGGCGACGGCGTCCTGATCGACGCGCAGTTCGGCTTCCAGCACTCCTACGGATCCCGCTATTCGGTCTGGGGCAGCACCGGGCGGCTGACCCTCGACCGCGCGTTCACCCCGCCCGCCACCTGGTCGCCGGTGCTGCGCATCGAGGAGCAGGACCACGTCGAGGAGCGGGTGCTGCCGACCGACAACCAGATCGAGAACACGATCCGCTCCTTCGCGCAGGCGGTGAGCGAGGGGCGGGACGCCCGGCACCCGGATGAGGCGGATTACGGCGCCCAGACCATCCGCACGGCGGAGCTGGTGGACGAGGTCCGGCGGCTGGCCGTGCGCGTCGAGTCGTCCTGAATCCGGCATCGAGCCGGGGAACGGCGCGCGTGCCTCGGCCAGGTGGACCCGGCCGAGGCACGCCCGGTTGATTCGGCTGGCTGCGATCGTCAGCTGCCGGGCACCGTGTCGGTGAAGCTGGTGCCCGCCGACTGGAGGCTGCCGACGTTGCTGGTGACCTGCGTCGGGGAGAGCGCGACGCCGCCGGCGTAGTAGACCCAGCCGACCTGCTCCTGCCAGGTGCGCGGGGTCGAGCTGCCGTTGAGGTAGCCGTTGATGAACCACTCGTTGAAGTCGATGGTCATGTTCTCGCGCGGGTAGTACTTGCCGGTGGTCGACCAGTACTGGTTGCCGTCGATGTAGTACGTCACGGTGCCGGCGTGCACGGTCATCACCAGCGTGTGCCAGCCCGCGTCGCTCGCGATGACGCTGGTCGAGCTGTTGTCCTGCGAGTAGGGGCTGTTGCAGTACGTGTACCAGGTGGTGGTGTACATGCGCGGGCCGGTGACGCCCCAGCCGCCGTTCGGCAGGTATTCGAAGTCGTTCTCGCTGTAGTTCGGGTCGTCGCAGCTGGCGAGCGGCGAGATCGTGT
This sequence comes from Actinocrinis sp., assembly GCF_035946395.1. NCBI lineage: Bacteria > Bacillati > Actinomycetota > Actinomycetes > Catenulisporales > Actinospicaceae > Actinocrinis > Actinocrinis sp. Next base: position 14,500 of record NZ_DASYZI010000449.1, on the reverse strand, counting down.
AGAAGGTCTCGTTGATGTCGTCGCCGTTCGGGCCCGAGACCGGCGCGTCGGTGAGGTACACGCGCGCCGCGTACGTGCCGTCGAGGAACTTGCGCTGCACGGTGTCGATCTCGGCCTGGACGGTGTTCGCCGCGGTGCCGTCGGTGCTCGCGGTCAGCTGCATGACGTGCGAGCCGCCGGCCGCCGTCGAGGCCGGGAAGGTGACCGCGTTGGCCGACCAGGTCGCGCCGGTGACGCCGGGACCGCCCGCGCTGGTGCGCACGGCCCAGTCGTGCGCGGCCAGGTTCGGGTCGCTGGAGCCGGTGTAGTTGAAGTCGTCGAACATGACGCCGCTGGGCGGCGGGTTCGGCGATCCGGTCGGGCTCGCGCTCGGGCTGGCGGACGCGGACGCCGAGGGCGACGGCGAGCCGGTACCCGGGGCGCCGCCGTTCGGGTCCACGCCCCAGACCAGCGCGCCGTTGATGTACGCGGTCACGTGGTCCCAGGCGGTGTACGCGGTGTCGGCCGCGTTGAACGAGTAGTCGTTCGCCTGGTTCACGTTCTGCCAGTCGCTGCGGTAGAGGCGCAGCTGCATGTCGCCGCTGTTGGCTCCGGCGGCCAGCGAGCCGGCGGACGACGCGAAGCTGATCTGGAGGTAGTGGTCGGCGGTCGGGGTGGGCGTGGACATCGCGGAGACCGTGCCGGTCAGGTTCGCGCAGCCGACCACCGCCCACGCGCAGGCGAAGGTGTACGGGACGTTCGCGTCGGCGGTGAAGTAGTAGCGCAGGGTCAGCTGGGAGTACGGGATCGCGCTGGCGGTGTTGTCGACCACCTCGAACCAGGGCTCTGCTTCATAGGCGGTCGCGCCGGTGCTGGTCTTGTACAGCACCGTCACCGGGGAACCGGCGGCCTGCGCCGACCACTCGGTCGGCACCAGCATGGCCGCGGTGCACGCGGCGACGGCCGCGGCGGCGATACCGGCGCGGCGCAGTGCGCGTGGGCGCCGTCGCGGGCGGGGGCTTGGATCCATCGTTCGCTCCTGGGGCGGGCGGTGTCGGAATGGTGGGTGGGGGCGGGCGCCGCCGCGATCGGGGCGCCGCCGAAGCGCGGCGCCGGACCCGGCCCCCGGACTTCCTGGCGTCGGCTGAGCCGACTGGAACTCCCAGGAATTGACCAAGGGTAAGTTCTTGCTCTCGATGGCCATCAAGGTGAACTGCACTTGTGCATCTGTCAAGCCTCAAAGCCGCTTTGGTCTAGACCGTTGACATGACCAATGGTCAGGTGCCACCATCACCGACCAGGCCGCGGTCCGCACCTTCGGCAGGACGCGGCCCTCTTCCGAGGAGGACACGGTGCACAGGCGCTCCCTCGTTCCCATCGCCGTCGGCGCGGCTCTCGCCCTCGGCGCCACAGCTTGCGGCAGTTCGACCACCGGTTCCGGATCGGCCTCGCAAAGCGGCGCGTCGCAGGCCGGCGCGACCCTGACCGTCTGGTACATGGACGGCGACCTGAGCAACCAGGCCCAGGCCGCGATCGACGCGGCCTTCGAGAAGGCCACCGGCGCCAAGGTCAAGGTGCAGATCCAGGAGTGGGACAACATCAACACCAAGATCAGCACCTCGCTGGCCCAGGACAACCCCCCGGACGTGCTGGAGATCGGCAACACGGACGTCCCGCTGTTCGCCGCGACCGGCGCGCTCAGTGACATCACCGCGCACGAGGCCGACCTCGACGGCGGCCAGACCTGGCTGCCTGGGCTGGTCGGCCCGGCCACCGTCGACGGCAAGGTCTACGCCGCCCCGCTGTTCGCCGGCAACCGCGCGGTGATCTACAACAAGAAGATCTGGGGCGCGGCCGGGATCACCGCCCCGCCGACGAGCTTCGCCGGGCTGACCGCCGACCTCGGCAGGATCGCGAAGGCGAATCCGTCCCCTGATTTCAGCGCCTTCTACTTCCCGGGCGAGTACTGGTACGGCGCGCTCCAGTTCGTCTGGGACGCCGGCGGGCAGCTGGCGGCCAAGGGCGGCTCCGGCTGGTCCGGCGGCCTGGAGTCGGCGGCCGCGCAGCAGGGGCTGACCGCGTGGAAGAACTTCCAGAACACGTACTCGACCGCGGCCTCGCGCGGCGTGGACACCAAGAGCCCCGACCAGGCGGCGCTGTTCGCGGACGGCAAGGCGGCGGCGATCCTGGACACGAGTGTCAACACGGTGCTCAAGGACAACCCGGCGCTCAAGGACCAGATCGGCACCTTCCCGCTGCCCGGCGCCGCGCCCGGCACGACGCAGCCGGTCTTCCTCGGCGGCTCGGACCTGGCGATCGCGGCCAAGAGCCCGAACCAGCAGCTGGCGCTGGCGTACCTGAAGGCCGCGACGAGCACGCCGGTGCAGACCGGCGCGATCGTCGGCACCGACGGCTGGACCCCGGTGTCCACCCAGCTGATCGACCAGACCGCGGCCTCGCTCTCGCCGACCTCGCAGGCCTTCGCCGCCGCGGCCAAGGACAGCGTCGCGACACCCGCCACCCCGGGCTGGGCCACGATCGAGAGCGACAAGTCCATCAACGGCTTCTTCGCGGACATCGCGACCGGCCGCAAGAGCGTGGCCCAGGCCGCGAAGGACTTCGACGCCCATCTGAACCAGGCGCTGAACGCGGCGCAGTGACGGCCGGTAGCAGAGGTTCGAAGGTTCTTCGAACTCAACCGTGGCGTTGTGAGCGGCTTTAGCCTCGCCCGCCGCCGTGAGCCGGCCGACCCGGCGCCGTCGGCCACGGTCAAGCCCGAAGAGGGGGTTCGAAGGCCGAGTGCCGAGAGCCTGGGTCTTGAGAGAGCAGAGTCAGTGAGCAGATTCGAGTGAGCAGGGTCGAGAGACAGGGTTGAGAAAGAGCAGGGTTGAGAGAGCAGAGGACTGACACGACCGTGGACACTCGCCTGCGTCAACGTCCGGGTGGGCGCTCCGCCGCCCCGCGGCCGCCGGACCGCGCCCACTCGGACCCGGCCGGCCCGGCAGCCGGCCACAGACGCCGGATCGCCCGGCGCCGTGACAGAGCGCTGCCGTACGCGCTGCTCGCGCCCGCCGCGCTGATCCTGGCGCTGGTGCTCGGCTATCCGCTGGTCCGGCTGGTGCTGATCTCGCTTCAGGACTACGGGCTCCGGGCCCTGTTCACCGGTGTCACGACCTGGGACGGCGCGGCCAACTACCGCGCCGTCCTGGCCGACGGGCAGTTCGTCGCGGTGCTGCTGCGCACGGTCGTGTTCGCCGCCGCTCTGGTCGCCGGCACGCTTGTCATCGGCCTGCTGGTGGCCCTGATGATGGGCGGGCTCGGCCCGCGGATGCGCACGGCCGTGACGTTCTGCCTGATCTGCGCGTGGGCCATGCCGAACGTCGCCTCCACGCTGGTGTGGCAGTGGCTGTTCCAGCCGACCTACGGCGTCATCAACTGGCTGATAACGCAGACGCATCTGGCCGGCGACTACTCGCAGCACGACTGGCTGGCGAGCCCCGACTCGGCCTTCTTCGTCATCTGGCTGCTGGTGGTCTGGCAGTCGGTGCCGTTCGTGGCGCTGACTCTGCGCGCGGGGCTGAGCCAGATCCCGCGCTCGTACTACGAGGCCGCCGCGCTGGCCGGCGCCGGGGCGTGGACCAGCTTCCGGGTGATCACCGTGCAGTTCCTGCGGCCGATCCTGCTGCTGGTCACGATCCTGTCGGTGATCTGGGACTTCAACGTGTTCAACCAGATCTGGATCCTGACGCAGGGCGGCCCGAACGGCGGTACCGCCACGCTCGGCATCTGGTCGTTCACCCGGGCCTTCAGCAGCCAGTCCTTCGGGCAGGGCGCCGCGATCGCCGTCGTCTCGGTCGCCCTGCTGCTGCTCTTGACCGCCTACTACGTCCGCCGACTCGTCCGGAGCGGAGAGCAACTGTGACGATCACGACCCTGACACGCCCCGGCGGGGCCGGCCGGCCGGGCGGGACGGGAGCCCGCCGCGGCAGACGCAGGCGCCGCCGCGTCGCCCTCAACGCGGCCGCCGCGCTGTTCTGCGTCGTGTGGGCGTTCCCGGTGTACTGGATGTTCGACACCGCGTTCAAGCCGTACGGCAGGATCTTGAGCGCGACCCCCGGCTTCCTGCCGATCCCGCCGAGCCTCGGCAACTTCACCGACGCGGTGCACAAGCCGCTGTTCGGCACCTACCTGCGCAACAGCCTGATCGTGACCGGGTCGGTGGTATTGCTGTCCCTGGCGGTGGCCTTCCTCGCGGCCACCGCGCTGACCAGGTTCCGGTTCCTCGGCCGCCGCGGCTTCCTCGTCGGGGTGCTGATGGTGCAGATGGTGCCGCAGCCCGCGCTGCTCATCCCGCTCTTCCTGAGCCTGCGCAGCGCGCACCTGCTCAACACCCTGATCGGGCTCACGCTGACCTACGTCGCCTTCGTGCTGCCCTTCACCATCTGGACCCTGCGGGGCTTCCTGCACGGCGTGCCGATCGAACTGGAGGAGGCCGCGATGGTCGACGGGGCCGGGCGGCTGACGATCATGCGGTCGATCCTGCTGCCGCTGGTCGCTCCCGGAGTGATCGCGACCAGCGTGTTCGCGTTCATCACCGCGTGGAACGACTACGTGTACGCATACGTGATGATGAAGGATCAGGACAAGTACACCCTCCCGGTGTGGCTGGTCTCGTTCAGCACCAGCACCGGGACGGACTACGGGGGCCTGATCGCCGCGTCGAGCCTGTTCGCGCTGCCCGTCATCGTGTTCTTCATGATCATCCAGCGCCGCCTCGTCGAGGGCATGACCTCCGGCGCGGTGAAGGAATGAGCGGCGCGTATGCGGCGGACCCTGTGACGGCGCACTGGTCGGCGGATCCGCGGGCCGCACTCGTGCCATGGCCGACGGAGCTGATCCCGCATCCCGGCCGCTACGCCATCCCCGCCGCGTTGATCCTGTCGGCCGGCCACGGCGCCGAGCGCGCGGCCGACCTGCTGGCCGGGTACCTCGGCCGCGACTGGACCGGGGCGGACACGGGCGAGTCCCGCGGCATCCGGCTCGAACTCTCACCCGCGGCGCAGCGCGAGGGGCCGGAGTCGTACCTGCTGGAGATCCGCCCCGACCGCGTCACCCTCACCGCGCCGAGCGAATCAGGCCTTTTCTACGGCGTGCAGACGCTGCGTCAGCTGCTGCCCGCCGCCGCCGACCCGGACGCCGCGCCGCGCGAGGCCTGGGCCTGGCCCTGCCTGACGATCCGCGACGCCCCGCTCCTGCCGTGGCGCGGCGTGCTGCTGGACGTCGCCCGGCACTTCATGCCGCTGGACTTCCTGTACCGCTTCGTCGACCTGCTCGCGCTGCACAAGCTCAACGTCCTGCATCTGCACCTGACCGACGACCAGGGCTGGCGGATCGAGATCGACGGCTTTCCGCTGCTGACCGAGGTCGGGGCGTGGCGCGCCGAGTCCATGATCGGCCCGGCCGGCGGCGACCGCTTCGACGGCGTCCCGCACGGCGGCTACTACACCCGGCGCGAACTGCGGGCCCTGGTTCGCTACGCGGCCGGCCGCGGCGTGCGCGTCGTGCCCGAGATCGACATGCCCGGCCACACCCGCGCCGCACTCGCCGCGTATCCGCACCTCGGCAACGACCCCGCGCGCCGCCTGCCGGTCTGGACGGGCTGGGGGGTCAGCGAGGACATCCTCGGCGTGCACGACGAGGCGCTCGACTTCTGCCGCGAGGTGCTGGCGCAGACCATCGACATATTCCCCGGCCGCTACATCCACATCGGCGGCGACGAGTGCCCGACCACCGGGTGGGAGACCAGCGAGGTCGCGTGGCGGCGCGCCAAGCGACTCGGCCTCGGCGCTGCGGCCGAACTGCACGGCTGGTTCCTGAGCACCATGCGCGACTTCCTCGTGCAGCACGGCCGCCGTGCCGTCTGCTGGGACGAGACCGGCCACTCGGTGGGCCCGCGGATGCCCACGGACATCGCGCTGACCGCATGGCGCGACCCGGCGCACGGCACGCAGGCGATCCGCCGCGGCCACCAGGTGATCATGGCCCCGCACCTGTCGACCTATTTCGACTATCCGCAGCGTGATCATCCGGACGAGCCGCCGGGACACCCGGAGGGCATCACCACGCTCGCGGACGTCTACCGTTTCGAACCGCTCGCCGGAGGACTGCCGATCGCGGATCCCGACGACGGTCTGCGGCCCGGCGTGCTCGGTACGCAGGCGCAGCTGTGGACGGAATTCGCCCCGACGCCCGAGCACGTCGAGTACCTCGCCTTCCCGCGCCTGTGCGCCCTGGCCGAGATCGCCTGGAGCGGACCCGCCAGCGGCAGTGCCGGCGGCGACCGCGGCGAGCGGCGCGACTTCAAACAGTTCAGTGCCCGCCTCGCGCAGCACGTCACGCTGCTGCGTGCGCTCGGCGTGCCCGTCGGCTCGGCCACGGCTGAGACGATGGACGGGTGAACGGCATGGAACCCTCCGCCCCGGCCCGCCAGCCGGCGACCGCCAAGCGGGACGGCGTGCGGCGCCACCTGCTCGACCTGATCGAGCAGGCCGGCCCCGGGTCGGCGCTGCCCGCCGAGCGCGACCTGGCGCTGCGCCTCGGGGTCTCCCGGCCCACCGTGCGCGCGGCGATCGACGACCTGGCGCGCACCGGCCTGCTCGTGCGCCAGCAGGGCCGCGGCACGTTCACCAGCCCGCACAAGATCACCCAGGAGCTGAGCGGCGGCACCACCAACGCCTTCGCCGTGCCGCCCGCGGAGGGCTACTGGACCAGCCGGGTGCTCTCCTTCCGGATCACCCCGGCCGGCGCGCCCCGCGCGACCCGCCTCAAGCTGTCCCCGGCCCTGCCGGTCCTGCGCATCGTGCGGTTGCGCCTCGTCGACGAGGAGCCGATGGCGATCGAGCGCATCGACCTGCCCGCCGCGCTGGTGCCTGGGCTGGCCGAGCGGGACATGGAGTCCGGCAACTTCTACCAGTTGCTGCGCGAGCGCTACGACGTGGTGGTGGCCGACGCGATACAGACCATCGAGCCGACCGTGACCAATCCGGACCAGGCCGACCTGCTCGACGTGCCGGTTTACGCCCCGGTCCTGCTGATCGAGCGCACCACGCGCGACACCGCCGGCCGGATCGTCGAGTTCGCCCGCTCGATTTACCGCGGCGACCGCTACCGGATCACTTCTAAACTGCGGTTCGACAGCTCATCCGGCTGACGCGGTCTGACGGGAGTGGCGGCGAGATGTGTACGACGGTGGTCAGCATCGATCCGCAGTCCCCGGTACCCGTCCTGCTCGTCGGGGTCCGCGACGAGTTCCTCGACCGCCCCTGGCTGACGCCCGACCGGCACTGGCCCGAACACCCGCAACTCGTCGGCGGCCAGGATCTACAGGCCCGCGGCACCTGGCTGGCCGTGAACGCCGAGGCTCCACGCGTGGCGTGCGTACTCAATGCGCACGGCGAGGCGGCCGAGGACTCGCGGCGGCGCACTCGCGGCGAACTGCCGCTGCGCCTGGCGGCAGAGGGCGGGCTCGGCGATCTGGATCCGACCGGCTACGACCCGTTCCACCTGGTCGGCGCGAGCGCCGAATCGGCCCGCCTGTGGAGTTGGGACGGCCGCACGCTCACCGAGCGAGCGCTCGGCGCAGGTCTGCACGTCATCGTCAACAGCGGACTGGAAGGCGCCGACGGTCACGACGGGCTGGGCACAGCCCAGATGCAGGCCCGCATCGACCACTTCCGGCCGTTGCTCCGGAAGGCGCCGCGGCCCGAGCCCCGCGAAGGAACCACGCAGAGCGCCTGGGAGGAGTGGCTACCGCTCGCCACCGGCGCAGGTCTCGACCCCGGGGATCCTCGTGCCCTGGTACTGCGCCGAACCTTCGACACCCGGCCGTGGGGTACCTCCAGCCTCAGTCTCGTCGCGCTCACCGGCAGCACCGTGCGCTACGACTTCTGCGCGAACCCTGCCGACGGCGATCCGGTCTGGTCCCGCATCGGGTAAGGCCCGCCTGTTCGGCGATTTTCGCCGGTTTACGGAATCCCGTACGACCGCCGCGAGCGCCGGTCACCATTGATCGCCCGGTGAACGCATCACGTATCGGCGTCCTGAAAGGACCGTGATGTACCCATGATCAAGCAAGGCCTGCGCAAGAGAGTGACCGCGCTCGTGTCGGCGGTCACAGCCCTCATGTTCGTCGCGGCCGCGGTGCCGTCGTCCGCCTCGGCTGACACGATGCGCACGCTCAACGTGGCGCTCAGCTGCGAGACCGGCCTGCCGTACGGCATGTCCGTCAACAACGGCTCCGGCTGGTACTACCCCAACGGATCGAGCTACGCCGTCGGCACGACCAAGTACTTCACCGTCTACATCCCGGCCAGCGCGAGCGAGATCGCGATCGACACCGGTTACTGTGACAACGAGAACCCGTCGACCTTCGGCGAGCCGTGGTACGGCTCGTACTACGGCCTGACCCCCGGCACCTCGACCATCAACGCGAACGGGTACTGCTACTGGGGGTCCATGTACCCCGGCTTCTACTTCCGCGCCTGCACCCTCTCGAACATCACCTACAGCTGATCCTCCAGAGCCACTGCACAAGGTGGGGAGCCGAGGGGCAGGCGGACCGGGGTCGCGCCTGCCCCTCGGCGCTGCCTGTCGGACAGTCGTCGTCAGACAGCGTTCATCAGAGGCCGTTCATCAGAGGCCGTGCATCAGGAGGCGCTGGCCGAGTAGTTGTTGATGGTGAAGTCCGACTGCACGTTGTTCGTGCCGCTGATCTCCCAGCCGTACTGGATGGTCGACAGCGTCGGGTTGGAGAAGTAGCCCTTCGTGTTCTCCAGGTACTTCAGCAGGTCGAGGATGTTGACCGTGCCCGAGGTCTCGTTGCTGCTGCGCACGAACGAGTAGGTGTTGTTCGTGCCGTTGTTGCCGGCGTAGAGGGTCCAGGTGTTGCCGTCGAGGGTGACGGAGCCCACGGAGGAGCCCAGCGGCCCGACGTTGCCGCTCACGTCGGTCCAGACCATGATCTCGATGCCGCTGCCGTTGAGCCAGATGTCGTAGGCCGACTCCCAGTTGCCGCCGCTCGGGTTGGTCTCGTTGAAGGTGCTGGTGGCCGACGTCAGCGAGTTGAGCGCGGTGCCGATGGTCTTGCTGATGTTCGCGTACGACTTCACACCCGAGGTGTTCGGCTGGGTGGAGAAGACGCCCCAGTTGGTGGCGGACTTCACCCACAGCGTCTGACTGCCGAAGCCGCTGCCCCACTCGTCGTTGTAGATGGTGTAGCCGCCGATCGAGTACTGAGCCCACTGGCCCGAGTCCTCGTAGAGGTAGCCGGACGAGCTGGACGACGACGGCGACGCCGAGGGTGACGCGGAAGGCGAGGCCGAGTGCGATGGCGACGCCGACGGGGAGGGCGAGCTCGACGAGACCGTGCCGGTGCAGGCCGTGCCGTTGAGCGTGAACGACGTCGGATTGCCCGGGAACGTGGACCCGGTGTAGGTGCCGTTGAACCCGATGCCGGTGTTGCCGTTCGTGGCCAGGCTGCCGTTGTACGAGGCGTTGACCGCGGTCACGTTCTGGCCGGACTGGCTGAACGTGGCGCTCCAGCCCTGAGAGACCGCCTCGCTGCCGGGCAGCGTGAACGCCAGCGTCCAACTCGTGATCGGCGAACCCAGATTCGTGATGGAGATGTTCGCCGTGAAGCCGCCCGGCCACGAGGTGGAGATGGTGTAGGCGACCGCGCATCCGCTCGCGGCGCTCGCGGATTCGGTGAGGGCCAGCCCCGCGACTCCGGTGGTGACGAGTACCGCGGCGGTCGCGGCGGCTATCCGCCTTCGCGAGTGAGCCATGAAAATTGCCCCTTCCTGCTGTGAACTGACGTGTCCGGTGACGAGGCTCCGGTGACGAGGCGTCGAAGCGCTTCAATGCTCGGGATACCGGAGGCGACATAGCCTGTCCAGCAGGACTGAGCCCGGTTGACGTCGTCAATCGGGCACGTCGAAGAACGCGCAGGTCAATCCCTGATCTAACAGTAACCGGGCCTTGGCTCAGGCCTGTCGAAATGTAAGCAAGCGCTTCGACAGCCGGTTCGCGGCCAGCGCGACGGCGTAGCCGACGGCGGTGACCGCGATGATGGCGAAGCTCGGCGGGATCCGCGGGGCGTAGTAGGCCAGTGCCAATCCGGCCCACATCTGCGCGACCGCGAGCCCGGCGGACAGGGCGAGGCCCCGGTACGGTCGGTCGGTCATCAGCTGCGCCGTCCCGGCGGGCGCGGCGATCAGGCCGAGCAGCAGCAGCGCGCCGACGGCTTGCGTCGCCTCCGCGGTCGCCGCGCCGGCCACCGCGAGGAACGCGAAGCCGAGGGCGCGCACCGGCACCCCGCGGGCGGCGGCCACGGCCGGGTCGAGCGATGCGAACAGCAGCGGCCGGGCGATCAGCAGCATCGCGAGCGCCACCGCGAGGCCGATCCCCAGCGCCAGCGCGGTCTGCGCCGCGGACAGCCCGAAGATCGAGCCGAACAGCACGGTGACGCCGGCGGTGCCGTTGCCGCCGCCGGACTGGTTCGTGGTGTACAGCGTCAGGAAGAACACGCCGAGGCCCAGGATCCACGCGAACACGTTGCCGATCACCACGTCGTCGGCCCGCCCCCGCTCGCCCAGCGCGCCGAGCAGCAGGGCGACGAGGATCGTGGCGGCGAACAGGCCGACGCGCAGATCGATCCCGAAGGCGAGCGCGGCCAGCGCCCCGGTGAACGCCACGTGCGAGAGCGCGTCGCCGGTGAACACCTGGGCGCGCAGCACCAGGAAGTAGCCGACCAGCCCGGCCGCCAAGGCGATCCCGGTGCCGGCCAGCAGCGCGTGCACCATGAACGGGTGCTGGAAGATGCTCATGCCGCACTCCTCGCCGGGCGGGCGCGCATGCCCGCGGCGACGCGATGCAGCAGTTGCGCGATCAGGTAGGCAGTGAACGCGAACGTGGTCACGTAGAACCCGATCGGATACGGCGTGAAGAACGCCGCGCCCAGGGCGGTCCAGGTGGCCAGCAGCGCGATCAGCACGGCGAGCACGAGGCTGAGCGCGGGTCGCGCGGTGATCCGCTGGGCCGTCGCCGCAGGCATCACCAGCAGTGCGAACACCAGCAGCGATCCGGTGATCTGGGAGACCTCCGCGGCGGTCGCGCCGAGCAGCACCAGGAACGCCGCGCCCAATGCCCGCACCGGCAGCCCGCGGGCGGCGGCCACGTCGGGGTCCACCGACGCGAACAGCAGCGGACGCCCGATGACCGCCAGCGCGGCCAGCACCGCGGCCGCGACGAGCGCCAGCGTGAGCACGTCGCCGTCCGTGATGCCGAGGAAGCTGCCGAAAAGCAGGGCATTGAGCCCGTTGAGGAACGAGCCCGACAGCGAGACGAACAGCATTCCGCACGCCAGGGCGAATGCCTGCACCACGCCGGTGAGGGCCGATTCGTGCGACAGCCCGCCCGCGCCCGGCCGGGCGGCGGCCGCGATCACCACGGCCGCGCCGACGCAGAACCCGAAGTATCCGTACGAGGCGCCGATCCCGAGCAGGACGGCCCCCGCGGCGCCGGGGAACCCGGCCATCGCGACGGTGTGCCCGGCGAAGGTCTGGCGGCGCAGCACCATGAACCAGCCGATCACGGCGGCGATCACCGCCACGATCGCCCCGGCACGGTACGCGTTGACCATCGACGGAAGCGACCACATCAGCCGTACGTCATCGATCGGATTCCAGTACCACGTCGCGCTGCCCATCACGCCCCTCCCGCGCCCGTCGTGGCGTGCCGGTCGGAGTGCAGCGCCGGTGCCTCCGGCCCGCCGACCACGACGAGACGGCCGTCCGCGCTGCGCAGCACCTCCACCGGAGTGCCGTACAGCGCCGTGAGCGTCCCGGTCGTGATGACCTGCTCCGGAGTGCCGGACGCGGCGGCGCCGGACGCGATGTACACCACCCGATCCAGGTACGGCAGGATCGGGTTCACGTCGTGCGCGACCATCACCACCGCCACGTCCGCCTCCCGGCAGATCCGGTGGATCAGCGCGGCGACCGAGGCCTGATTCGGCAGGTCGAGCGAGTCCAGCGGCTCGTCGAGCAGCAGCAGGCTGGGCCGGCGGACCAGGGCCTGTGCGATCAGCAGGCGCTGCTGCTCGCCGCCGGAGCACTCGCCGATCGGCCGGTGCGCGTAGGCGGTGGCTCCGACCAGGTCGATCGCCTCGCGCACGCGCTGCGAGTCGGCGCGGCGGCGGGCGCTGCCCCGGCCGGGGAACGGGATCGGCACGCCCCAGCGGTCGCCGTCCAGGCCCAGCCGCACGATGTCGACCCCCCGGATGCGCAGCGAGGCGTCGAAATTGCGCCGCTGCGGAAGGTACCCGATCCGTGCTCCGGCGCCGCCGGGGGCTCGTCCCAGCACCGTCGCCGAGCCTCCGGCCGTGGGCAGCGACCCCAGCAGCACCTTGATGAGCGTGGACTTGCCGACTCCGTTCGGGCCCAGCACGGCGACGAACTCGCCCGCGTCGACGGTGAGATCCACGCCGCGCCACAGCGTGCGCCCTCCCACCGCTGCTGCCGCACCGCGCAGCGCGATGACCTGGCCGGTTCCGCTGCCTGCGGCCGCTGCGCCTGGCACACCTTCCGGCGCACTCGCGGTGCGCTGGTCAATGTGCTCGTCGATGCGCGGGTCGTCGATATCCACCGCGCTCACCTGCCGGTCGCCTGCGCGAGTGCGGCCCGCAAGGTCTGCAACTGCGCGACCTGCCACTGCTCGAAGCTGTCCGAGGCGGGGGAAAGGGTCTCGGTGACCGCTGTCACCGGGATCCCGGCGGCCTTGGCCTCGGCGACCTGGGCGGCGATGTCCGGCGTCGAATTCTGCGAGTTGTACACGTACACCTTGATGGCCTTGGCCTTGATCTGCTGGTCGATCAGGCTCTTGTCCGCCGCGGTCGGATCGTTGCCCTCGCTGATGTCCTTGAGGAACGAGTACGGCGTCAGCATGCGCAGCCCGAGGCTGTCGGCGAGCGGGGAGACGATCGACTCCGAGGCGCCGATCGGCGTGCCGTCGTACATGGCCTTGATCTGCGCCGAGAGCTGGTTGTACTGCGCGAGGGCCTTGCTCTCGAACGCGGTGCGCAGGCCGTCGAAGTAGGCGGCGTCGGCCGGGTCAGCCTTCTTGTACGCCGTGGTGATCGCGTCGATCACCTTGTACACGCTGGTGTGGGAGTACCACTGGTGCGGGTTGTCGCCGTCCTTCAGGCCAACGATGTCGCCGACGGTGAGTACGATGCGGGCCGGATTCGGGTTCGCGGCCACCAGCTTCGGCGCCCAGGAGGTGTCGTAGCCGATGCCGTTCTGGATGAAGATCTGCGCGGCGGCGATGACGCGGGCGTCCTGCGCGGTGGCCTCGTAGGAGTGCGGATCGGCGTCCGGATTGGTGATCACCGAGGTCTCCGCGACGCGCGAGCCACCCAACTGCGCCGCGATCGAGCCCCAGTAGTTCTCCGCCGCCACCACCTGGATCCTGGCCCCCGACGGCGGGAGGCCCGCCGCGGCCGAACCGCCCGGCGCCGTCGTGGCGCACCCCGCTACCGTCAAGGCCGCGACCACGGCCAAACCCGCGCCCGCCGCCAAGCGCCCCGCGATCCGCCGCATGCCGCGCCCCTCAACTCAACTGAAGATGAACACCGTTTCCAGCGCTGTTGGGCAAGAGCATATGAAAACCGTTTCGGATAAGCAAGGCAGGCATCGACCCGACCCCTCAGCAGGAGTCGATCCGATCTCCTACGTGAACCCGACCTCTCACGCGGCCCCGGACAATCCAGACCGCAGCGATCCGGCCCGGCTGGTCACCGTGCCCGGCAACGCGGCGAACGTGCGTGACAGGCGCCGCGGCCCCGGCCCCACTTCTCAACACCCCTGATCCCGCCGAAGTCCCTCGGGGCTCGTCGTCACGATCCACAGCAGGTGCGCCGTGCCACAGCAGGTACGCCGTGACGACCAATTAGACAGTATGTAGATGCCAAGTTCGTGGGGCCGGAGGCTTCTCGCAAATATGGGCACTGTCGGCAAGGCTGCGCCCGACCGGCAACGACGACAACTTGCAAGCAAGGCCCCAGGCCCACGAATCCGTCATCTACATACCATTAAATAACGTCTGGTGTGGCTACATACCGTCTGGTGTGGCGACGTCAACGCCGCACAGGCGCGATCCGATGAGAGCTGCTGCGGCTCGGCCTGCAACTCCTGGTGGTCGCGTGGGTAGGCCTTCGGGCAATCACGCGTTCGTGTCGGAGGACGCAGTCTGCTGCGGTGGCTGCGGGCTCGGCGACTCGGAGTCCGGGCCTTCGGAGGCCTTCAGTTGAGCGATTTGTGCGTCGGCGATGGTCGTCATTTCCGCACGGTCGAGTGAGGCGGGGGCGTAGAAGTGGAGGATCACGGTGACATTGCCAAGAGATCCGTAGACGAAGCTGCGGGTGTTGCCATCGCTGTCCAGCGAAGCCTCTTCGAAACCGGTGCCG